>CAYTLQ010000268.1:0-30058 GCA_964438715.1 uncultured Ignavibacteriaceae bacterium | reverse complement strand
TCAGAACGGTAAAATCGTTAAAGCCTAAGTAATTGATATCATTAACCCTTTCCCTAAGAGCCGTGGCACATACCACGGCTTCTCTCCTTTAAAGATTTCTGTTTCACCCTTCTTCATAAAAAATAATACTCGCTAACTGGTTTAGGTACCTCAATGGTGCTAAATCGTAACACTTTATAATGTGTGTTACGCAGGGAAATTATTCCTTAACCCTGAAAAGGGGAAAAACTTATTGTATAAAAAAGCAAAATCGAAACACTGTTACGGTTACTGAACTAACTGATATAAACCTTCATAACAGGTGTAATGGCAATTTCCGTAAGTGTTTACCCTCCTGCTGTTTTGCATAAAGCCGGGTTCAATACCGGATTTGAATTACACTGAGCCTAAGTAATTGTACTTTATTCACAATAAAAAAGAGTCGAAAAGAAAAATTCTTTTTTTGTTAAATCTTTTACACAAGAATTTATTTGGCTGAACGGAAAACAAATTTTCCGTCTTTTCCTATATATCCATACTCGTTTCCGACCTCAACAAGAGCAAGACCGTTATGAAACCTGGCATGCTTGTCGAATAAAAAATCAATTACAATCTCGCCTTTATTGTTAATAAATCCCCATTTGCTGAAATCTTTTTCAACAGCAGCCAGTCCTTCAGAAAAAGGCTCGGCATTAGTATAGACTGGTTGAATGACAAACTCACCTATCGTATTAATGACTCCCCACTTTCCTTCAACACGAACCGGAGCAAAACCCGAATTGAACTCCCGCACTTTCTCAAATTTAGGTTCAATTATATATTTACCGCTTTTATCAACAAATCCATATTTTGATGTAACTGATTCCTGAACACCAAAGAGTCCATTACCCATTGCGGTTACATCATAATATTTTGGTTCAATTACAAATTTTCCTGTTTTATCAATATACCCCCATTTATTTTTCAACATTGCCTGTGCATAGCCATTTCTAAACTCATAACAAAGCTGAAACTGCGGAGAGATTTTCATTTTGCCTTTGTTGTCAATATATCCCCACTTTCCCTTATCATTTACTCGTGCAAGTCCTTCAGAAAAATCTCCGGCACCGAGGTATTGAGGCTTCACAATAGTCATTCCTTTGGTGTCGATAAAACCCCACTGAAAATTCTCCGAAACAGCCGCTAATCCCTCATAAAAGCCTGATGCATATTGATATTGAGGTTCAATTACTATGTTTCCGGTATTGTTGATATACCCGACTCTTCCATCCTTCACAAACAGAAATAAATTATCCTGAGCAAAACCTGAAAAATAAAAAATGAAGATGAGTAGTATAATTCCAGGGTACAATAGATTACTCCTTATTTTTATAAATTTTAAAGAATCTAAACCATTCCAATATTATTCAAAGAAAATATATTTTTCAAACCAATAAGGAGTTTCTCTTAAATCATACAAACATCATAATGATTAAGATTTCCTGAAATGAAGTTGTGATGAGCCAATTTCATGTTCAGTGACATATCCATTTTCCATTCCCTTTTGAATTGACTATATTGCATATGTAAAGTATGATACTATGTCCAAAAAATTTTCTGCAATATTGAATGAAGCGGGCCTTTCTTCTTATTATATTTGTTGCATTAACCAACCTTTATCCTCAGGATTTTACCGGTTCGTTGCTTACTCATATTGACAGTATAGCTACAGCCATTCCCGAAACAGAATTTACCAATGAATATGCTCCTCCCTCAACAGATAACCTGACATCGTGGGGTGAAATTATTACAAATATACTCAACGGTAACTATAACACCGCAGATAGCCTTGCCGGTCTGCTAAGTTATAATGTTTATAGTTTTTCCGATACCACCGATGATCCCGATAAGCTATATTACATACTTGCAAAAACCTCAGCCGGTACAAACTATTGGGGCAGTTTTGTTTTTGATCCTAATCCTTTGCGACAAAAAGTTGTTATTCAGACCCCGCATCCGGTATTTGATACGAACACCGATAAACAGGGCATACGGATATTCAAAAATCTGGGAGCTCGTTCCTTTTTCATCAGCGGCACACATCGTTGTAACGCACAGGATTCTACTTCATGTGCCGGTACCACAAGTGTTTGTACCGGACTTTCAGGAGCAAAATACAGGAAGTCCGATCAGGCGCATAATACTAACGGAACTTTTCAGAAAACTACCGAGATACTTAACAGCGCTATAAGCGGGCTTATAGTTATTCAAAATCATGGTTTTTCAAAAGACCCCGGTGACCCCGATCTTATAATGAGCAACGGAAATTCAAAGACCCCATCCGTGGATTATCTTTCTACACTCAAAACAAACCTCCTCTCAATAGATAGCACACTTACATTTAAAATACTGCATATAGACACTACTTGGACTACTCTCACCGGAACAACAAATGTTCAGGGAAGACTTATAAACGGTAGTGCTAATCCCTGCTCGCAAAGCGCTTCATCGAATTCCGGCCGTTTTCTGCACATTGAGCAGGCGTATAGCAAATTACGAGATACTGAAGAAAACAGAAATAAGTTAAGTGATGCTCTGGAACTCACACTACCGGAAGACCCCCTGCCGGTTGAACTGGCTTCCTTCAGCGGTAATATTCTAGCCGGAATGGTACTCTTACATTGGCAAACTATCATGGAAGTAAATAACTATGGATTTGAAGTTCAATGGCGAGAACTCTCTACCAAAGGTATTCCAACAGATTGGCTGTCAGTCGGATTTGTAAAAGGTAATGGTAATGTTAACTCGCCACACTCCTATTCATATATGGAGCCGGTTCGAATTGGTAAAGTGAGTAATTACCGCCTAAAGCAAATTGATACCAACGGATCATATGAATTTTCGGAAATTATTACTCTGACTTTTCCTGAAGATGTACCCCGACTTATGAGGATGGAAATATTCCCCAATCCAGCTAATCCCGATGCAACAGTTTCATTCTTTAATCCCGTACAGCAGTTTATCCGTATTTCTATAAATAATTTTCTCGGTGAGGAACTTTTTACTATAAGGGAAGGATATTTTCAGGAAGGATACTTCGAAACTCAAATAAACTCATCCTTGACAAAGGTATTAGGTTCAGGAATTTATTTTGTACGACTTTTCAGCCCTCTACAAACGCTGACAAAGAAACTCATTATTACTAAATAGTATATCATTTTATTCTTCAGGCTACTCACGGCATCAATCTGCATAAATGATGTAGTTGCCGAATATTTGAAAGGCATGTATCTGATCAGGTAAAACGACTAACCGACAGCGGCTTAGACAAAAACTGCTAAAGATTTATTATCTGGTGTTCAAGAGTGCCTATATCTACTTCCTCGTAGATCTTATCGATGAGTCGGGGTCCGTATTTGTTTGCAAAATAAAAATAATTAAAAGCCCGTTCCTGTAGTTTACTTTGCGGATAGATATTATTAAGAAGTTTTTGTGCCTGCCGTAAAACAACTTCGTGTTTCTTTTTTTCCGAATCGATTGCCTTCGTTTCATATTCCTTCAGTGCACTGAGGATTTTCACTTTATATTTTTCAGCGGCATCGGCAGTAGTTTTTTCAACAACCGATATTTCCTTTTTTAATTCATCCATCAATGTTGAAAATTTTTGCGAATAGTTTTCAAAAAGAATATCAAAGCGGACATCAGAAAGTTTGTCAATAAGCCATGTGCCAAGATTTTCGTTCTGGAGAAATGAATCGGTAAAACGAAGGTTGTATTTCTCCATGAGCGATTGTATCCCTTTTTCTAATAAAGTCGCTGAAATTCTTGGATAAATAAATGGCGGTGTAATACCGTATTCTTTATAAAGTTCGGAAACCTGAGCAAAATAACTTACCTCTGCGGGACCCGCGATATAAAATCCGGTTGGGAAAATATAATCCTGACATATCGGGCGAAGCAGAACATTTGGACTGAATCTCTCAGGGGTTTTTTCCACAATTTCCATCAGTTCCGGAAAAGTAAATTTCAACCTTTTTTTTCGAAGTCGGAACTCTCCATCCTCATCCGTGGGTTCAAGAAGGTAACGACCTTTGTCAACATTCATAAAAAGATTGACCGGTTTAACTTTTACCTGAGCGTGATAAAATTCTTCAAGTATCGCGCTTCTCTGAACAACTTTTTCCGAATTTTTCCTATAATTTTCAATTTCAAACCGAAAAAGAGGGCGAAGCTGTTCTTTTATCGATTTATCCTGCGGATCAAAAAGTATGAGTCCGTACGAGTCAAAAATTTCCATTAAAAGCCGTCGGAAAGCCGTTTTGAATGTTTCTCCGGGTTTATAACATTTTCTTAGCCCCTCTAACACTTCATCGGTAAACTCTGTCTTTCGTAGTTTTGAACCAAATTCATTGATAAAGTTTTCAATATCCTCAGTAAATTGTAGGTCTCCTACCGAGCCTTTCTCTTCATCGAATGGTACTCCCGGTTCATAGCTAAGTTTTATTATTTCGTTCGATTCATCAAGAAAGCTGATGTGGCGGACTTCTTCCAGATCGTGGTCATCAGCTTCAAGCCAAAATACAGGCACAAAACGAAAATCTTCGAACCGTTCATTAAGATTTCTGGCAAGTTTTATTGCTGTTATTATTTTGTAAAAAGTGTATAATGGTCCGCCAAAAATACCTAACTGCTGTCCTGTTAGAACTGCCACACAGTTATTTTTCCCTAAGAAATTAATGTTATCTATTGTTTTTTGTGAAGGGGAGTCACCTTTGTATTGTTCGAGTAAAATGGTTGGGAGAAGCTGTTTAAAGTTGCGCTCCTGAGAAGCAATTTCAAAGAATGTATTTTTATATGAATCTCTGTCCCTGAAGTCCCGTGAATAAAAGTTTTTTACATTTTCGAATTCGTAAACATAATCAAGAAATAAGTTCGGAAAACCGGGAAGCTCGAAAAACGGGATAGTCATAGTAACTATTATTTTGCTGTTTGGTAACTAAATTTCAGGCGGTTTATAAAAATTCCGCTATGCAATATAGCGAAAAGTGTAGTTTAAATACGATTTTGAGAGGTTTTTGTGATCTATTCCTTTTTTGGTGACTCTTTCACTATCGTAATTCCTTTTGCAGAATACCAGGGTTTTACCACCATTTTTAGTCTGCCGGCTTGCACTGCGGCATCCGACTGGCATATCTTTTCTGCTTCCTCCTTCGAGTCACATTTTAGCACAAAAATACCTCTGAGATCCCCATCATCGAGAAAAGGTCCAGCAAGAAGTAAAATTCCCTCATCCGCAAGCCGTTTAATGTTCTCAAGATGTTTTTGTTGAATGATTTTAGTCTCTTCGGTTTTCTCCGGTGTCCATTTTTCGCCTCTGTACAGGAATACCATATAATAGGTCATCATATCATCGGGATTAACAATTTGTTTAGTTGAATCCTGTTGTGCCATCAATGTCAATGTTAGGAGTAATACCAATAAAAATGTTTTCATTAAAGATTTCCTTCAATATTTACTCCTCAATATGCAATATTTTAATGTAAAAATTATATCTAACCTGAAATCTGAATGGAAATTTTTTAAATGGAGTGAACCTTATTTTTAAACCAGAAAGGTGAGTTTTCTATTTTGATGGTTTCTCAGGTGATGAATTTGCTTCAATCCCGATGTAGTAAAATTACTGTAATAAATTTGATTGATTAAATGAGAGTTAGAAGCGGCTGAATTATTGTTGAATTGAAATATATTTTTCTCTGCTCGTTAATAATTGTATGTTTAGTGCCATTATAGATTTGGAATCGGCAACAGAAATTTCACACTATCTGAATTACAGTCCAATAATTTTATGAGTTGAAGAAAAAGAATTAAAGAAGATTCCTTATTTCATATTTCATAATTTGTAATGAAATTTCTTACTATCTTTCACATCATTATTTTGAATTTATCGGAGATTCTATGAATATAGCAATAATCGGAACCGGCTATGTCGGACTTGTATCAGGAACCTGTTTCGCTGAAATGGGAAACAGAGTTACATGTGTGGATAATAATGCAGAAAAATTAAAAAAACTACAAAACGGTGAAGTTACAATTTATGAACCGGGACTGGATATTATTTTTTATAGAAATATAGCTCAGAAAAGATTATTTTTTACCGATGATCTGAAAAGCGCAGTTCTGGAAAATGAAATTGTCTTCCTCTGTCTCCCCACGCCACAAGGTGAAGACGGCTCGGCTGATTTGAAATATGTTCTTGGTGTCGCCGATACTATTGGTAAAATTCTTAAAGAAGCCGGTGATAAAGATTATAAAATTATCGTCAATAAAAGCACTGTTCCCGTCGGCACTTCAGTAAAGACGGAAGAAATACTTAAATCACACGGAATTAAAAATTTTGATGTTGTATCGAATCCGGAATTTCTCCGTGAGGGTTTTGCAGTAGAAGATTTTATGAAACCTGACAGAATTGTTATAGGAACAAGAAACAGTAAAGCTACCGAAGTAATGCAAAGTCTTTATGAGCCATTCGTCCGTCAGGGTAACCCGATATTGATTATGGATAATGAAAGCTCTGAGGTAACCAAATATGCCGCCAACTCGTATCTGGCTACACGGATTACTTTTATGAATGAGCTGGCAAATTTTTGCGAAAAAGTAGGTGCTGATGTTGACCTTATAAGAAGAGGTATGGGCGCTGATACGCGAATAGGCAAAAGATTTCTCTTCCCCGGAATCGGATATGG
This sequence comes from uncultured Ignavibacteriaceae bacterium, assembly GCA_964438715.1. GTDB lineage: Bacteria > Bacteroidota > Ignavibacteria > Ignavibacteriales > Ignavibacteriaceae > CAYTLQ01. The sequence goes on along the minus strand of CAYTLQ010000268.1, from coordinate 23,357 downwards.
CGGCTCCTGTTTCCCGAAAGATGTTAACGCATTGATTAAAACCGCCAAAGATCATGGCAATGAACTTAAAATTCTTACCGTGGTTGATGAAGTGAACAAGGCACAGAAATTGGTTATCGTTGAGAAAGTGCTGAAGTTTTTTAACGGAAACATTTCAGGTAAAAAGTTTGCTGTCTGGGGACTTGCATTTAAACCAAATACCGATGATATGCGTGAGGCTCCATCGATAACTATAATAAATAAATTACTTGAGCTTGGCGCCTCTGTTACCGCATACGACCCCGCCGCAAGAGAAACATCCGAGTTTTATTTTAAAGATCGGATTACTTACGCCGGCAGTGAATATGAAACTCTTGCAGATGCCGATGCGCTTCTTATTCTCAAAGAATGGAATGAATTCAGGAATCCGGACTTCAGTAAAATAAAATCCGCATTAAAAGCTCCAGTTATTTTTGATGGACGAAATATTTTTTCTCCTGAAAAACTCCGTTCTGAAGGATTTAAGTATTTCAGCATCGGAAGAAAAGCTGTTTTGTAAATATTTGGAAATATTAATTTTAGATCCGGGAGCCGTAAAGGCTCCTTTTTTTTGCATTAAGAGTAGTTTATGCTCTGCCCTTTCTAATCTTATCGAACGCCTTTCCTTAAAGGGGTTAAATATTACATCACCCACCTTTATCCATCAGTAAAAGTTCACCCGGTTAAGAGATTATACTGACTGAATTTTCATAACACAATCGGTAAAAGATTACAAAAAATGTCTCTTTACATACAAGATATTAAAACTTAAACGATTTACTGCCGCAAATGATAACAATTATCTACTGTTCTCAATAATTGATAAAGATTTTCCCTGATTAGGAAAAATTTATCATTAATCATAAAATTTGAATGAATTTCAACATTTGCCCAATGACAATTATCGGAACGATTTTTGCATAGATGAATTCGTAAATAACATTATGTTCAACAAATTCACCTAAGGGGTGAACTTATGAAAAAACTCGTACTTCTTCTCACAGTACTATGTCTGAGCGCTCAACTCCATTATGCTCAGAGAGCAGTACTCAAAGTGGAACCGATGACCCCGCATCAGTTAACAAGCATGGGCTTTACAACAAATTCTGTTTCAGCAGGGCTTCGCGCTTTCCCAAACAATACCTTCGCTTATTTTTCAGCAATGAATATTGCTGACGCTAATCCAGTCTTAACGACTGTGTATGAATTTGTGTCAAAACCCGGCGGATCAACCGCCACACTTACTCAGGTTCCCGGTACAACATGGGCATACTTTAAAGCCGATGTGAAAGGTGTTTACCAGGTGAAGGTAACCATCACCACCGCAACCGGATCCGATGATACAACAATTGCCGTTACTGCCGCTAACTTCACCGGCGTTGGTAATTATGAAGGTGTTTCTGCCGCTTTCCCGCAATGTATGGCTTGCCACTCCGGTACAAGTGGTCCAACAGGCTTTGCTGCAATTTTCGATAAATGGAAAGTTTCTCCGCACGCTGTTGCTTTCAAACAGCAATTAACCGCCGGTTCTACACATTTTGGCAGTACATGCTTAAAGTGCCATGTTACCGGTCAGGATCATAACATTGTAGCCGCAAACAACGGTTTCGATGATGTTGCCGCTAATTTAGGTTGGACCTTCCCTGCAGGACCACCCAGCCAGGGCAAATGGGACACTTTAAAGACACAGTTCCCTGGTCTTGTTAACTTTGCTACCATTGGTTGCGAAATGTGCCATGGTGCAGGTGACCAGCACGCTATGGGTGGTGGTGACACTTCAAAAATACAGATCTCCTGGAGTTCAGGAGCTTGCGGTCAATGCCACGATGAACCGTGGAGACATAATAAATATGCTCAGTGGGAAAATTCCCTCCACTCTGAAGCTGTTTATGAAGGCAGTGCAACCCGTACTCTCTCAACTTTCGACCTCAATCAATGCTTACGCTGTCATGATGGCCGTGGTTATGTTGCTTACACCAAAAATACTCCTATTACTTACCCATTTGCAAAAACCATTGCTGATCACACTACAATAGGTTGCCCAACCTGCCATGATCCTCACGGAACTGGTACTTATGCTTCACTTCGTACTACTCCGGCCAGCGGTGATACCCTTGGTAATGGATATAATTACGGAACTACCGGCGGAACAGGTCAAACCTGTATGAGCTGTCATAAAGCAAGAAGAAATAATGTCACTTATCAGAGCACAAATATTTCTTCTACCTGGGGACCTCACCATTCAGTACAATCTGATGTTTATCTTGGTCAGAATGCTTATGATTATGGTACACCATACCCAAGCAGTGGACATAAATATGCAGTTGCTGATGCCTGCGTTGACTGCCACATGTATGCCACAACCGATACCGGTACCGTTAACCGTGATAAAGTCGGCGGACATACCATGTCGCTCCGCAACCCTGAAAATAATTATCAGCATACCAAAGCTTGCGAAAGCTGTCACGGTCCGAAAGCCAGCTTCGACGAATTCGTTGCCGCAATGGACTACGATCAGGATGGTACTGTTGAAAGTGTTCAGAATGAAGTAAAGGGTCTTACCCGTCAATTACGCATTGCTCTTCCTCCGGTTGGTGTTGACTCAATCAGTTGGGCGCTCATTAAAGCCAGCCCCGATTCAGTAAAATATAAGAGAGCTTACTGGAACTATCAGCTTATCGAATATGATGGTAGTTATGGTATTCACAATACCAAATTCTCGATTGGCGTTCTTCTCCGCACTCTTAATCAATTAGGATGGGTTATTCCGGTTGAACTTACCTCATTTAATGCCGGTATTGTTGGCAATAATGTTACACTTACCTGGGAAACAGCTTCCGAAACAAACAACAGCGGCTTTGCAGTTGAAAGAAACATCAACGGCAGCTGGAAACAGGTTGGATTTGTTAACGGTAAGGGAACTACCACACAGGTTAGCCAGTATTCATTTGTTGACCGCTTAACCGGAATTACCGGCAATACAAAAATTCAATATAGACTGAAACAGGTTGATTTTGATGGTACTTCCGAATATTCAAAATCTGTTGAAGTCAATTATGTTGCCGGACCTCAGGTTTATTCATTAGACCAGAACTATCCAAATCCGTTCAACCCCGAAACAAAAATCTCTTTCTCAGTTCCTAAATCAGGAAATGTTAAAGTGAGTGTTTATGATGCAATGGGTAATCTCGTAAAAGTCATATTCAATGAAAATGTTGAAGCCGGCAAATTTACAGCAACCTGGAATGCATCGGGTGCGGCAAGCGGAATCTACTTCTATAAATTAGAAGCCGGAGAATTCACCGCTGTTAAGAAAATGGTTCTGATGAAATAATACCTTTTCGGTAATTTCTGTAAGGAAAGGCTGTCATAAGACAGCCTTTCTTTTTTTAAATAGAGACTCAGAGCCTTGATGTTTATTAATATTGTATAACCGTAACTACACAGACGAGAAATAAAAACCAGTATCCATTATTTACAGATCTATCCGTTGAAATAATCGTCAAGAAAAGATAATTCCTAACGGTATTTCTTTCCCTCATCATACTTTTCCCCAATTCTGTTAAAAAGCATATAAGGTCTTTAATGATTACTGCACAAACTTTTTATGTACTTTTATAATTATCTTTAGAGGCATTCTACAATTTATCCTGTTAATGGACACAAATACCCGTTCTTACTTCTTTAAAAACTCATCAATAGCGGAACTGGTTTTTTCCATCTCGCAACCCGGGGCAATGTGCCCGCAATTATTGCTTAATACGAGCGTTTGTGCTCCAAGATATTTATTTAACTCTTTTGTTGTTTCCGGTCTGATGAGTAAATCGGTTTCTGAATAGATTAATAAAAGTTTTGCTTTGATACTGCGTGCTAGTTTTTCGTAAGAACCATCAAATAATGCGGGAAGATTAAATGCTATCATAGCTTTAAGCTGAGCACGATAATTATCAATGGTAAAAGTTACAGAAGGTTCTGTATCCAAACTATTAAAATATTTTTCAAATTCTTCCGGTGGATTTTTACTAATTACATATTCCGGTGTCCTCCCCAGCAAGGCAGATATACTATTGAGACATTTTTGAATTTCTCTGGAAGTCCATTCCTTTTTCTTCCCTGTTTCTATAATATGGAGAGCAAAATTCATCCATAACAAATCATACGAAGTCAATCTAGGTGTGCACACATAAGGAACCACTTTCTGCATAAAATCAGGATAGAGAACAGACCAGGCAAGAGCCTGCATACTTCCCATTGACCCACCAACTATAGCATATACTTTTTTTATTCCAAGAATTTGTGTTAATAAAATGTATTGCGACTTCACCATATCCTCTATGGTAATTTCAGGAAAATTCTCTCCTTCTTGCTCTGCAGAATTTGACGGTGATGTCGAAATACCATTACCCAGAGCATCCAAAGCAATAACATAATATTTTGTTGAATCGATTATTTTCCCTTTTGCACATAATCCTGCAAGATTTGCCGATGTACCTCCGAACCATGTCGGGTATAATACAACATTTGAATACGATGAATCGGGGGAGCCGAATGTCCGGTAGCCAACTTTTACATTTTTCAGAATCCTCCCCGATTTCAACTCCATATCGCCGATTTCCCCAAAGTGCTGTTGCGCCAATGCGTACGGGATAAAAAGCAGTACAAATAAAAAACGAAATACATTTCTGTACATAGAAAACTCCGTAATTCACAACAATAACTTAACACTCAGATGGGAATTATGTTCTCCCCTTTGTATGAAGAAACAGCCGGAAATCCTTTACAGCTCATTTGTGCTTGCAGGGAAAAAGAAATTTCCGGAAAGTCGTAAATTGGATAAAATCAGAAAACGAACCGAAGTGAAATAGTATGTGCTGTACCTAATCCATAAGAAAACGGCGTAAAAGCATAATCAAAGTCAAGCGACCGCCAGCGCAACCCTAACCCGGAAGTAATATTTTTTGCATCATACATCGAAAGGTAACCAAGTCGCAGAGAAATCATAGTATCGTATAAAACCTCAGCTCCTGAATTGATATGAACATCTTCAACAGAAAAATATTTTTGAATCTCAGCGCCAAATTGCAAAGTAATATTCTGCCATTGTGGATTATAACTATAAGAGGCACCAAGCCGCAAATCGGAAGGAAGTCGGGTTGGCTCATTTTTTAGTTTATTCATTGTTCCGATATTCCGGAGTGAAAGAGATATATCGGTATTCTCCATAACACCACTATAGACTGCACCAAAATCGAAAGCATACCCGTTGGCATTGTCGATATAAACACCTTCGAAGAGATATTTATAGGTGATACCGGCAATAAAGGATTGAGTAATTTTTCCGGCGACAGAAAATGAAGCCATAAAATACCTTGCATCAAATTCACTTTCTGCCGGTCCCGGTCGCGTCCGTACCTGTATTCCATCAATTGTTGTTGAGTTAACACCAACACCAAAAGCGAGGTCATACATCATAAATTTTGCGCCCAGAACATCACTGCTGATATCCTGAATCCATTCATTATGCATAAAGAAGACCTCATAAGAATCGGTAATTGCAAGCCGTGCGGGATTATAAAACATTGATGAGGCATCTGAAGCCATTGTATTGCCATTATCGCCCAACGCCATATTTCTTGCCCCATATCCGAACTTTAAAAATGAAAGCCCGGTTTCTCCGGCGCTCTGTGCGAATGTAAATCCCGTAATTATTAGAAAAATTAATATTCTTTTCATCATTGTCTTCTGTTAAAAAATAAATGTTAATCCGAGTAAATGTCGTGCCCCGGCAGAATAGGGTTCCGGTGTAAATGCGTAATCGAGTGAAATTTTATAGGAAGATAACATTTTACCGAATGAAAATCCTGCTGAGAGCTGAATGAGTTCATCAGAATTATTAAGGACAAAATTATCCATTCCGGCACGAAGTACAATCATAGGATAGATTTCATATTCAGCGCCTGCTCGAAGTAATTTTCTGCCATAACTGTTAAAATCAAATTCGGCGGCAAGCTGCAGTTTCGTCGATGCCTCAAAGTAACTGACTGCAAGTTTCTTTGCCAACGGAAATTTATTATTTGTTGTCGTTCCATCGGTAGAGTAAATATTCGAAGTATCCCATTTATATTTAGCATTAACATCAGTAAAAACAAACGCCGCTTTCAGGTTATCGTTTATCGTATAAACCATACCAAGGTCAAAGCCGACTCCCGTTGAAGTAACTTCCTCGTATAAATTAAAATAATATACTTTTACAGATATCCCGACAGCAATTTTCTTTGAAAATTTATTCGCAACAGACACAAAGAAAAGGTTCTCAGAAGTGGATAGTTCACCTGTCTTGAACCCCTGATTATCTCTGCCATCAATAGCCGATATACCTGAATTAATAACACCTGCACTAAGTCCCGCAGTAGCTCTCGGTTGAGCGTTAACTATTGCACTGTCTTTCGATGAAAAGAATTCAAATTTTCGTGTGAAATTAATGTAGTTTAATGTTCTGTCAAGACTAAGAAATGTATATCCTGCATGAAATGCATTGTCCTGCTGAAATACACTTAATGCGGGGTTATAAAACGGACTTACTTCACCTGTGGTAATTGCGGAAACCGCATTGCCCATTGCAATGCCTCTGGGCATAAAACCTATTCTCGCGAAAGAACCCGGCGCTGAATTGGTCGGCTCAAACTTTGGTTGTGCCTGCGCAAGGATTGTACCAATGATAATAATTGCAATAATCCGGTTTTTCATTGAAGCACCATTATCTTACCAAACACAGGTTCATTTCCGTTAATATCTATCCGGTAAAAATACACACCATTTGGCACATCATTACCGGCATCATCTTTACCATCCCAAAAATCAATAACTCCTCCTTCTCCGCTGAAAGTTACTGTGTGGTAAGGTGAACCTCGCCGTGCATTTTGTATAAGTGTCCGGACATACTTCATCTCAAAATTAAATATGCGAATTGTAACCGACGCTTCTACTCCTCCTGTGGAATATTTAATTTTCGCAGTTTCCAGCCTTGGCGAAAATGGATTTGGATACGCATACGCCTCATTTTTCGAGCCCAGAGGCTGTGTCGCGAAATAAATTCTCCAATCATCTGACCAGCCGCTGTTGAAAGTATTTCGGGCCAGACCGTCTGATGACCCCACCCATGCCATAGTAGCCGAAGCTGAAAATGCGGCTGAGTAAAATGATGATGTGCGCAGGGGCAGTAAGGTTAACTTATCAACAATATTTCCCGGAAGTATCCACGAGTTACCATTATTTGCTGTGAGATATGGACCGTTATCTGATGCCGCTATTGTAAAGATACTTCTCGTTCCAAAATTATGGACGCGTTCGTCAATAAGTGTGTTATGCCAGGAAGAACCGCCATTTGTGGTATAACTTACCCCATAATCTTCATTGAGGTCTTCTGCCTTCCATGTGGCAGCCCAAAGGGTATTTGTTGTTGAATTATAATCAAGAGCAACAACGAAGTTACCGGTAATGGAGCTATCCTGGTTCTGGTGATTGTACTTCTCCCATACCATATCATTACTAACAGCGGCAATTTTTGATTGTGAAGTTTTATTGATGCCATTAGCTGTGCCGACATACAACACTGTATCCTTTTCAACAGCAAGAGAAAACACACGATAATTAAGATTATTTTCAGCACAGAAAGTCCCTGCCACCGGTGTCAGACAAAACCGTAACGAGTCGGTCGGAGAAATACGGTTAAGATAATCCGGAGGTAATACAGTCCTTTTCCATTTTATATCAGGGTTTGCAAGTAAACTATCAATTCTGCAATGTCTCAGCCCGCCGGCAAATGTTGCCGCCCAGATAACATTTGGTGTAACAGCGAGATCGTAGATAATATTTTGAATTTTCACAGTAACAGGCAGAGCAACCAGCACATTAACGCCATACACTTCTGCCGTGTCTTGTACCGCATCTAAGGGTTGCGGTACAGTTTTCCATGTATTTCCTCCATCTCCCGAAAAGCGAAGCCCGCTTCCCTCGGGGAGATTTTGTCCTCCAACTTCGGTTGAATGCGCTGTTGATGCGAAGATTGTATAAGTGGTATAATCGTAAGCCAGAGCTGAAACGCTTTCCGTTCCAAAAGCTGAAGTTTGATAATAATTTATCCATGAATTACCATTATCGGTGGATTTACTCAAGCCGCGTGAAGTTGCAAGCCAGATAGTATCACCAACAATAAGTATATCGTTAATACTGTTGCTCGCAGGTGTTTCATCGGATATTTTTCCCAGAAGAGACTTCTCCTTCAACATAAAATAATCCGAAGGTCTTTGCTGTGCTAGCACAGTACATACCATCAATAATAAAATTAAACTCCGTAATAGCATTATTTATTTAAGCGTTATAAAATGGATAAAAGGCTGGCTTACTTTTTTTGCTTTATCTTTTGCCCTGAATTCAAAGCGGTATGTTCCCTTTAAGTTATTCTGGTCAACTACTATACCGGCACTATATCGCCCATCACCCGAGGTTACATCGGGAGCTTGCCCGTTATCATACATGTAAAAGGTAATTCCATTCGTTGTTCCGTTGGGTCGGTAAGTGTTGAAATATACGGCATCAATATCCCCCTGACCATTGGAATCTGAAACCGCTATTGAAAGAGTGATGCTCATTGGAGCCGTAACAGTTAAAGTATCAGGTGCCTGAATTGATGCAAGCACCGGAGCGGCATTTCCCTGACCATTAAGATAAGTGAAAAACTGAGTACCTACTTTTATCCCTGCAGAGCCGGCAGGTTGGATATAATACTCTATCTTATAATCACCATTATTATATGTTGCGGAAAGCGGAAATTTGTTCGTGTAAACACTATCACCTGCAGTAATGTCCCCACTGGAAACAAGCCCGTCATCGAATAATTCAAGCGGTGAAGGACCGGTAATTTTTCCTGAAAGCGTTGACACTTCAGCAAAGTACCTGTCTCCGGATACAATCGTAAGAGGCTTTATAGAAAGCAGTATCGCAGTATCCTCAACAGTTACAAATGAGGAAATGGGGGTAATGGTTTTTACAGTTCTTACAGGTATTGATTTATCTACAACTGTATCAAACTCCTTTTCACAACCCGAAAATGCCATTACAACAGCGAGAAGAAAAACACTTTTAATCATCAAAAGAAATATTGAATGAACATTAGATTGAAACAAGGGGAAACTTCATCCACCAATTATTTTTCCTAAACTTATTTGTCCTCTAAAATCCTATGTTACCGGAAATAACAAAAGGCGAGGGTGAAAAACACAAAATAAATATTAATAGCGCAATATATCCTGTAATTTTTCTTTTTCCATCGAGTTCTATTTCCTCTGCAACAGGAGGATGCTTTACCTTAACAATAAAATAAAGAATAACTGCCCAAAACAACCACCCCGACCATCCGAAAGGAATCCACCCGAATACGAAGGATTGTAAAATTCCAAGGACACCAAAAACAATCAGCACTATAATTGAAATGGAAGCAATCTTATAATGTTGCTCTTCACCAAATAACCCGTAACAAATATGTCCGCCATCCAATTGCCCAACAGGAATAAGATTCATCGAAGTTACGAACAATCCAAACCAACCTACACAGAGATACGGATAATGATAAATTTCCGACATTGGCGGAACGAATGCCCCTTCCGGCGCAAATACAGTGCGCAAAATCGAAAATAATATCGTATCACCGAATGAAAGTGAAAGACTTTGGGCTCCATAACCGGGCTCAAAATAGTCCGGATGAATTGCGAGCAGATATTCAATTGGCGGAAGATGAGTAAAGCCATAGATAAGAATCCCCAATGCGGCGACGAAACCTGCTAATGGACCTGCAACTCCTATATCAAAAAGTGCTTTCGTGTTCTCAATACGACTTTTGGTACGAATTACCGCGCCTAATGTTCCGAAATTAAGAAATAATCCTTCCAGCGATATAAATGGAATGAAATATGGCAAAGTGGTAACTACTTTATGATAACGAGCCGCAAAGTAATGTCCGAATTCATGACATGCTAAAAAAAATAGAATGGAAAGTGAATACGGCAAAGCGGCAGAAAGTTGATAAAGCTCAATTGGACCTGCTATTCCTTTCATCCATTCATACCCTGCAAGTGTTGTAGTAATGAATGTAACGATAAATAGTGAAACAGGTAAAAGTATTTTTGTTTTCTCTTTCACCGGTGGATTTACAGGTTCATCTGATAAAAACGGATCTTGTGAATAATCAGCCATATTATAAATCGATATTAATTCCAAATGAAGTGTATTTTTCCCTAACATCAAAATATTCACCGTGTATGCTGAGCCCATTAAAATAGGTAAACAGAATACTAAGCCCCGGTTCAAACGGTGTTCCCAATTTAATTCCGAGCATAAGAGTATGTGAAACAGCTATTTTTTCCAGCGCAGTTGTTCTGATGTCCACTGCAAAAAACGGTGTTGCGGGAATTCCCCGAACAGGGTAAAAATACTCTGCCCCTGCATTGACAATCCATCTCTTGATATAATCGGGCGTAACATTAAGAAGATAGGTAAACGAAGTATATCCCCGTACTTCGCCCCATTTATAGAATGGAGTTATCTCAATAAATTCCCTGCTATACACACGGGGCTCCATTCCGTTACGCCATGTTGCTGTTCTGTGGTCGAAATGTCCATCGACAAAATGAGCGCTGATATGGCTAAAACGGAATCGTACACCTTTTTCTGTTTTTTCCTGTCGTATAATGTAACTGCCGTTGAACCCGAAAAGGTAATCTACAGCATCAACAGGAAAATGAAAATCCTTCTCTCCCCGCAGTTTCGTGTAGGTGAAGAAATCTGCACCAAAAGAAGCATACACACCCTCACCATGAGAATAATGGAGAAGATCCCGTGAGCTTCCTATATCAAGACGCAGGTCATTTTTACCGGTGGTAAAGAGAAACCCCATCTTGGGTTCGAGAAAGTTTGCCGTAAAGGGCGCAACCATAAGTGAATCGGGAAAGTATGCAGTTGAGGTCTGCGCAAAGGTTAGCGAAACCAATAAAAACAATAACGAAAAAACCTTTATCATACCAGACGCCTTTTTTTAATAGAGTGTAACTTCTTATGAATTTTTTGTTTTATGAGTTTATTATAACCATAGATAAATTTTGAACGCAAACTTTGAATTGCATAAGAATTTGTCGGGAAGGCAAAAGATGGCTCAAAATAGCAGTTCACCGTACATCCTTCACAAAAGTCAAATCGTCCTTCCATTTTCTTTAAATACTTAATGCGTTCACTTTTCCGTATTTCTGCAATCGGTCTGTCAATCGGTATTTTTTCATTTCCAAAGTGATAGCAAGGAAGAATTATTTCATTGTATGGAGAGATAACCACTACCCGCGAAACAGCTTTGCAAAGAGGTGCCTTAGTGCTATTTCCTCCCGCTTTTCGTAATGTTATGTAAGCATCATTTATATAAATGCGTGTTTTCCCTTTTACATATTCCTGAATATAATTCAATGCGTCATTATGTAAACCCGGATTTCCAAAATACGAAAATACCGGATTAACAATTAAAACAAGATTCTTTTCCTCCGCAATGGCGTACATTTCCGGAAGTTTTTTATAAGTATCATTAGTAACGGTGAAGAGTATATCGGGAAACTCTCCAAGCGATTTCGCTAAATCTATACCCGACATAACCGCTTGCCAACACTTCACCCCTCTTATTTTATCATGTTCAGCCTCATCAGGAGAGTCTAATGAAAAATGCAGTAAATTTACCTGACCGGCTAATTGTTCAGCAAATTTTGGATATAATAACCCGTTTGTTGTAATGCTCGTCTGCATTTTCAAAGATCGTGCAAACTTTGTCATTACTGCAATATCTTTATGCAGTAGAGGCTCTCCCCCTGTGAGATCGATAAATTTAACACCCAATTTTGCAAGCTGTGAAACATTTCGCTTGAAATCTTCCAGATCAGCAAATGGCGTCTTCTTAAATGTTGCGTGATCTGCAAAATGACAAAATTCACAATAGGCATTACATCGGTATGTCACATAGTAATTACAAAGCAGAAGCATTAAAATTTTCTGTCTTTCCAAACAACATTTTTATTTATCAAAATAGCGAACAGCAATATGAATATGTATATGATATAATACAATTCAAAAACAACAAAATACTTTAGAGGTACTTTAAACCGCAGTTCGTTGCAGACTAATGAAAGGAAAATAACATCAATAATAAATTTAAAGAAGAATAACGAAAAAGTCACCGGTGAGTAAAAGAATGGGAAAAGCAGCATTGCCGCACTAATAGTCCACCCCGCTCCCATTAGTATTTTTCCATAAAATGGTACATCAAGTCCTCCAATTGCCCAGCGTTTTTTTTGTCGGAAAAGTTCCTTTATACTTGATAAAGGTTTCGATACTACCAATGTTTGGTAATCAAGAGGATGAATGCTTTTAACTCCCGGTAAACGGGTTAATGCTAATAATAGCTGAGAATCCTCAGTAACACTGAATGGTAAACTCTCATATCCCCCAATAGCTTTATAGGCGTTTACTGAATACGACATATTGTTGCCTATACAACTTATGGGATAACCATTATTTATTGTACCACTGCCTAATGCAAGCAAATAAATAAAGTCAAGACTCTGCATTCCTTCGAACGCATTATTGTATCGTTGAGCAGTACATCCGCTAACGACCCCAACACCTTTGGTATAATATGATGCCATTGATTTTGCCCAGGTAGGCGGTACTATACAATCCGCATCGGTGGTGAGAACTATATCAGTATTAACCTCCCGAAGAGCCTGTGCGAGCGCTCTTGTCTTCCCTTTCAATCGGTTTTGTTCTTCAGTTGTATTAATTTTTTTGAAAACTGGCTTATCCTTAATAAATGCATCAATTATTTCTTCAGTTCTGTCAGTTGATTGATCATTAACAATTATACACCGTAACTTTCCTTTCGGATATTCCAAAGCCGCCAGAGCGTTTAAGCACTCACCGATATTGCGTTCTTCGTTTCGGGCCGCAACAATTACCGTTGCAGAAGGTAATTCTGAATCCTGCAGTCGTGGAAATTTTTTCCGGATACCAATAATCATCAGAATGGTAAAAATGAAATAAGAGCTAATGAGGATGAGAAATATTACTTCAAACACTCTTCCGGTCCTCCAATTGTAAACCCGCGTTTAGCCGCTTCCGAAAAAATTATATCGAGCGATGCTGATATAACATCTATATTTTTTACTCTGTCGTGTAATACAATAATTGAATCTTTTCGTAAATATTTTTGAACAACTCTTTTCACAAGTGTAATGTCATTTTTATAATCCGCAGTTAACAGCGACCAAAGAACCGTTCGCATTCCTGCATCAGAAACCTGACGAAGAATTCTGCGGTTAAATCGGCCAAATGGCGGCCTGAAGTAGCGCGGCGAGTAACCATGCTTATTGAACTCTTCGTTGGCTTGTAAAAGTTCAGTAGTGCAATCGTCTTTTGTTACCTTTGTCATTTTTACATGATTCATACTATGATGACCAGCCGTATGACCAGCCCTAATAATTTCAGCAAATAATGAAGGGTAGCGGGAGATATTCGCTCCGATACAGAAAAACACTGCCTTTGCATTATAGCGCTCTAATTGCTTTAGCGCAATCGGCGTTGCATCGGGTACGGGTCCGTCATCGAATGTGAGCAATATTTTTCCGTTAGCGCTTCTCCATTTACACGAAGGGTAAACAATTTTTCCCACAAAAGATGGATTATAAAAAAATCGGTCAAAATTCAATGCCGCTTACCTTTTCCAACGCCTGTTCTTCCAGGTAAAATTACCAAAACTGCCATTAACCGATACCACTACAATATAAAGTGGCTGAACAATCTCTGAAAATAAAAAATACCAGGGGGAAAGATACTTCACAAGAAATTTTTCTGCATAACGCATAACTGAATATTCTATCCCTGATTTCAAAATAAAAATCAGAAGAAACACGAGGAGAAATTTCATTCCCCGATAAAAAATTACTATGGGAAAAAGTAAATAAAAAAAGTAAAAGAAAAATATTGGCAGTAAAATAAATGCAACAACGCGTTTGTCATAGAATAATCCTTTGCCAGCCCAGCGCGATCTTTGAATAAAAAAATCTTTTATCGAAGCACTTGGCTGTGTTTTTACCACTGCAGAAGTATCTGCAAGAAAAGTAACTCTATATCTGCCTGTCTGATGAATTTTCCTCATTAGTAATTCATCATCACCACCGGCAAGTTTATATTTATGCTCGAATCCTTTTACCTCTTTAAACAGGTCCCTGCGGTAGGCAATATTTGCCGCATTACATATCACCGGAGTGTTCAATCCAATAAGACCTGCACCCGAGAGCACCAGTCCGGCAAATTCATATTCCTGAAAATAATTGAAAAATCCCTCACCCGAACCGAATGCAACGGGACCAGAGATGAATCCCACATCATCGGTAAATCCGGAAATCATTGTACTGATCCACTTTGTATTGTAGATGCAATCGGCATCTGTGCCTATAATTATTTCTCCTGTGGCGAATTCTACTCCATTTTTTATAGCATTTTTCTTCCCAAATTCTTCCGGTGAATTATGCAGTAATTTAATATTAGTATTCATCGCAATGTATTCTTCAAGTATCGGTACCGATCCGTCTTCGGAGTGATCGTTCACATAAATAAATTGTACGAGGGAATGAGGATAATCCTGTGAAAGCAGAGATTCTATATTTCTTCTGATGTTTTTTTCTTCATTACGAAAGGGGACTATTACACTGACTGTTCGTTTTTGCCGGGAAACTTCCTTCTTTTGGAAAATATTCCTCAGCCCTTTTCGTATTTTTAATAAAAACCGGAAATACCCAATTGAAAAAAAGGCGAGCAATAAAAGATAAATATCAGCGACCATTTCCTCTCTTAAAGAAGAGCAGAACGCCGATGAATGCAGGAATTGCGATATTTAAAATAAATAATATCATCGCCGCACTGAATCCGGCCGCTTCCTGAAAACCAAAGTGAGAAACAAAATACATAGAGGCCGCCTCACGAACACCAAGCTCCCCGATAGTGAACACGGGAATAATAGTTTTTGAGAAAAACATTAAACCGCCCGCCCAAAATGCCTCCCAAAGTGAGCCGCCGTTATTAAATCCAACAACAAGTAGCGCAAACTGTAAATTAAATGTGAGGTAATGAATACAGCTATAAAGAAAGAGCTGCATAAGTGTTTTATTATCAAGCTGTCTGAGTAAGAGAAATTTCTCAAAAATTTTTCTCAGGAAACCTACTTTTTTCAGAGAATCCCTTATAAAATACTGCCAGAACTCTTCACGAAGAGCAGAGAGTCCAAGTATCACAAATAGTACGAGTATAATTACAAATAATGAAATAGTAAGAAGTGGTGTCACCTGAAGTATGAAATGGAGATATAATACTGAAGCCAGAGATCCGAATAAAAGAGTAAGAAATAATGTAAACATTTTGTCGATCGCAGTTGCGAGTACAACATCAAGAATTGAATTATCCGGTAATGCGAGTTTTCTTCCAAAATACTCTCCAAGTCTGGCAGGTGTAAATGAGCCAGCCGCGAAACCATAAAATAGTGAGCGGATTATAGACGAATTATCAGCAACTGCGAGGCACTTTTTCGCTAATAAACGCCATCTAATATAAATTGTATAAATATTTAGAGAAACAAGAACAACGGCAATAATAATGGGAAAATAGTTTGCACCCTTAAAAGACATAAAAAGTCTCCCAGGTTCAATTTTCATCGTTAAGTAAACAATAAAACCCAGTGAAATGAGTATTTTGAGCAAAACCAAAAAACTCTCTTTCCTGGTAAAACTGATATTATGTTCTTTTAGGTATTTTGAAAGTAACACTATACTTGGTTAAGTAATAAAACAATCTTTAAAGATAGCATTTTTTGGGGAGATTGTCGGTGTCTTTTCAAGCCCAGATATGCAAAAATGTGAGAAAAATCAATTGAGTGGGGAATTTCATAATTATTGACATTTTTCTTTTCACTCAAATTCCATCAGGAGTTTTTTTATATTTAAGATTAGTTTTTTCTGTACCATTACTCATTAAAAAGGACACGAATGGCAAGTAATAAAAATACTGATGTTCTCGAAAAACTCGTTTCACTCGCTAAAAGAAGGGGTTTTGTCTTTCAATCAAGTGAAGTGTATGGCGGCTTAAATGGCTGTTGGGACTACGGTCCATTGGGTGTAGAATTACTCAAGAACATAAAGGAAGAGTGGTGGAAGTTTATGACTTACCGTGAGGATGTTGAGGGACTTGACGCCGCTATTCTTATGCACCCTCGGGTATGGGAGGCTTCAGGACATGTCGAAAATTTTACTGATCCAATGATAGACTGCAAGGGTTGTAAAGCCCGTTTTCGTCTCGATATATTAAGTGATTCAATCGCTACAAAAAAGAAAAAGAAAATTCTTGAAACGCTGTCGGAGAAAGGCGTTAGTTTTGGCGAAAATACCGATGTAAAAACCGCAAACGATACACAAACGGAAGAATTGTTTACTGCACTTCTCGAAAATAAAGATAAAGTTGCGGCGGTAATTGAAGAAATGAATTGTCCTCAATGCGGAAACAAAGGTACATTTACTTTACCAAGACAGTTCAATTTGATGTTCAAAACTTTTATTGGTCCGGTAGAAGATTCAAGCGCTGTCGTTTATCTCCGCCCTGAGACTGCACAAGGAATATTTGTTAATTTTCTAAATGTTCAAACTGCATCCCGCCAAAAATTACCGTTTGGCATTGCACAAATCGGTAAGGCATTCCGCAACGAAATTAACACAAAATATTTTCTGTTCCGTACCCGGGAATTCGAACAAATGGAAATGCAGTTTTTTGTCAAGCCGGTTGATGATAAACATTGGTACGATTACTGGAAAGCTGAACGCCTGCAGTGGTTCAAAAATCTTGGAATGAAGCCTGAAAAACTCCGTTATCACGATCATCCACAAAATAAACTTGCCCATTACGCAAAAGAAGCAACCGATATTGAATACCATTTCCCGTTTGGCTGGGGAGAGATTGAAGGTATTCATAACAGGACCGATTTCGACCTTAGCAGGCATGAGGAATTTTCCGGTAAATCTATGAAGTACTTCGATGAAGAAACGAAAGAAAAATTTACTCCATATATTATTGAAACTTCCGCAGGTGCCAGCAGATCTTTTATGGCATTTTTGGTTGATGCATACGATGAAGAAACAGTGAATAATGAAACCCGCGTTGTTCTTCGACTCCACCCCAAACTTGCGCCATTAAAAGCAGCGATATTACCGTTAGTAAACAAAGACGGTATGCCTGAATATTCCAGAAAGATAGAAAATGACCTTCGTAAAAATTTCAAAGTTTTTTACGATGACAAAGGCGCTGTGGGCAGAAGATACCGAAGAATGGATGAAATCGGGACACCATTTGCAATTACAGTTGATACACAAACTATGACAGATAATACCGTTACCGTCCGTGAGCGTGACTCCATGCTTCAGGAAAGAATAGACTCATCACAGGTCGCTTCTTATTTACTTAGCAAGCTTCATTTATAATATTTTTTCGGAGGAAACTTTTTTCCTTCTGAAGCAACGGAACATATTGAACTATTAATCTGTACAAAGATAAATGCCCCGAAGTATTTCATTGGCTTGTATAATGTCTTGGTGCGGCTGGTAATTTAACTAACAGGTTTTACTATGAAAATGACTCTCCATTCATTTTGGATTTTTGTGCTCCTTGCTTGTTCTGAATTAGTGGCGCAAAGAAATGATGCCAGATTCGATTCACTGGTTCAAAAGGGCATTAAAGAAATTTACAATATTAATTATTCCGCGGCTGAAGCCACATTCCGACAAATAATTGCGGACTACCCCAAACATCCGGCCGGCAGATTCTTTCTGGCTATGGTTGATTGGTGGAGAATACTACCCGACCTTGACAATGAATCTTATGATGATATTTTCTTTGAAAAACTTGAGGATGTTATTTATCAGTGCGATGAGCTCCTTGAGGAAAACGAAAATAATGTCGATGCTCTGTTCTTCAAAGGCGGGGCAATTGGGTTCAGGGGCAGGCTGAGAGCAATTCGTGAAAGTTGGATTAAGGCTGCCGATGACGGAAGAGAAGCGTTGCCGATTGTTCAGCGTGCTTCCAAATTAGATCCGACAAATAAAGATGTGGCCCTTGGATTTGGTATTTATAATTACTACGCCGCAGTAATACCGGAACAATATCCGCTTATAAAACCACTTATGATTTTTTTCCCCTCAGGCGATAAGCAACGCGGAATTGAGCAGTTACATGATGCCGCTATCTTCGGACGATATACACGATATGAAGCAGTGTATTTTCTTATGACATTGTATTATCAGTTTGAAAATAACGCCGATAAAGCTGATGAATACGCCACACGACTCGTTAATGATTTCCCTAACAATCCGACTTTTGAACGCTGGAAAGGCAGAATTAATGCCCGCCGTGGTTTTCACGAAGAATATTTTCGGATTTTCTCTTCTGTACACAATAAATACAAACTCGGATATCCCGGTTATGGCGAAAAGGCTGATCGGGAAGCTAATTATTACATTGGCTTATACTATAAGAATATACAAAAAGCTGATTCTTCGATTTATCATTTTACAATTTGTGAACAAAAATCAGTTGAACTGGATAAAAATACCGAAAGTGGTTTTCTCATAAATACCCGGCTCTATCTTGGAATGATGTACGATGCCATTGGAAAACGGGATGAAGCAGTAAAATATTATAATAAAATTCTCGCAATGCGTAATTATGGTAATTCTCATGACTTTGCAAAAGAGTACCTGAGCAAACCATATAAATTCTAATACACGACTGAACATTTTTCTCGTAACGAACATAAATAAAGATTGAAAATAGTTGTTATTGGCGGAGGGGCTGCCGGATTTTTCTCCGCTATTACCGCCGCACAGTATGGAAATCAGGTAATAATTCTTGAGAAGTCAAATAAAGTTCTTAGTAAAGTAAAAATTTCCGGCGGCGGGCGGTGTAATGTTACGAATGCCTGTTCCATACCTTCCGAGTTAATTAAAAATTATCCTCGTGGCGGTAAAGAATTATTAGGACCTTTTCACCGTTTCAATCCTGAACATACTATTGCGTGGTTTAGAAGGAATAATGTTGAGCTAAAAACTGAAAGTGATGGTAGAATTTTTCCTGTCTCTGATTCATCACGGACAATAATCGACTGCTTCCGTTCACTTGCAAACAAATATAAAATTGTTATAAAAACCTCTGCCTCAATAAAAGGCATTTTATACAAGCCGGAAGGCGATGGTTTCTGGAAAATTTTTCTGCAAGATGGTGAATTACAAGCAGACCGTGTAATTTTCGCAACCGGTTCCTCCGAATCCGCTTGGAACATTCTTGCTGAATTAGGTTATGAAATAGTTCCGCCGGTGCCTTCATTGTTTGCCTTTAATACAGAGCAGATTGAATTTCATTCTGTTTCCGGTGTATCAGTGCCCTTTTGTTCTCTTGCTATTGAAGGAACAAAATTTACAAACACAGGTCCTTTACTTTTCACTCACAGAGGAATAAGCGGTCCGGTTGTATTAGGTTTATCCTCCTTTGCCGCGCGATATCTTCATTCGGTCAATTACCGGTGTACGGTTATTGTTAACTTGTTTCCTGAAATGAATTTCTCTTCTCTTGAAACGGAATTATTGAAATACCGGGAATTACATAAAAATAAACTCCTTAGCTCCGCTCCTTTTGGTTCGATTCCGGAGAGACTCTGGAAAATTTTACTAATGAAAGAATTTCCGACAGATATCAGGTGGAATACATTATCAATTTCTAAAATTCGTTCATTAATCCTGCAATTAACCGCATTCCGTTTTATGATTCATGGAAAAAGCACTAACAAAGATGAGTTCGTTACTGCCGGTGGAATTGAATTAAAACAAATAGACTTCAGAACAATGCAGAGTAAAATTCACAAAAACCTTTTTTTTGCCGGAGAAGTGCTTAACATCGATGCGCTTACGGGCGGGTTTAATTTCCAGGCGGCTTGGACAACAGGTTATATTGCAGGTACTTCCTCCGGAGCAAAATAGTTAATTCTAATCGCCCGCCGTTCCTCATAATTCTTTACTATAGACCTCATTCGTTATTTATAGAAATTGTCTGTTTTTTACCGCAATGAAACTAAAAATTTTTGGTTATCTTAAGAATGGTTCAATGTAAATCTCTTTAGGAGTTAGCAATGAGTGAGGTGAAAAGAATCTCTAACCAGTTCTCAAGAGTTTTCAAAGCTAATGCGTGGTATGGTAAATCAGTTCTGGAGGTGCTCCAAAATGTTAATCATACACAAGCTGGTCAAAAACCTCATGGCAGTTTACACTCTATTTGGGAAATTCTTCTTCACATGGAGGCATGGTTGTTCGTCGTACGGAACCGGATTCAGGGAAATCCTATAAATGAACCTCCCCAGGGAGATTGGCCTGCTGTGGAAAGCATTACTTCAGAGTCCTGGCAGATTGCTCTTCAGAAATTTAATTCTGAAATTAACGCTCTTAAAGCTGTTATCGATACTTTGAATGATTCGGATTTAGATAAAACTCCTGCAGGTAGTACAGATTCTCTGTATTTGCAGATTCATGGTATAATTCAACATTCAGTTTATCATATTGGGCAAATAGCTGTCATTAAAAAATTACTCGGCATTGTCTAACTATTTGTTATTAACACGATTTAGTTTAATCAAAAAGAAAGCTCTATGAATAAACTCATTTTATTTTTTCTTTTGTTTCCCGTATGCTTAATGGCACAACAGGAAACACAATCAGGCAAGATTAAAAGCTCTGCCTATGAAAATGTACCTGATAATATAAAAGCACAAAAACCGTTTATGCGTGAATGGCTCTTCATTGAAGAACGAGCATATCCCGAAGGATATATTCCGGAAAATGCTTACGGAAGGGCAATGGATCAAAAACTTACAATGAAACAAAGCCAGTCTCCATCAGAATTTGATCTGCAATGGCATAGTATTGGTCCATCGCCCGGTGCATATTTTAATTGGGGTTCAATTTCATCACGAATTGTAACCGCTGCATACCACCCGCAAAATCCCAATATAATATTCATTGGTGCTGCCAACGGCGGTGTCTGGAAAACAACCGACGGAGGAGTAAATTGGCAACCGCTTACCGATAAACAACCTTCTATGTCTATGGGCGCTCTGGCAATTGACCCTTCTAATCCTAACATTATTTATGCAGGCACCGGCGAAGCAACATACAGCGGAGCATCATATTACGGTCGCGGATTACTGAAAAGCACCGACGGTGGTACAACATGGCAGCAATATACTGCAGGACTACCCGGTAACTCTTATTTTTCACGGATTGTTATCAGTCCCAAAAACTCCCAACACTTGCTGGCCGCTGTAGGCACTGCCGGTTTATACCGAAGCACAAATGGAGGAGAATCGTGGACAATTCTGCGCTCAGACAGATGTGATGATGTACTCTTCTCTCTTACCGGAGATACTGCATTTGCGATTGGCAGTGCGCTGAATATTATACGATCTGTTGATGGAGGTGCAACATTTTCCTCCTTCTCATCAGGTTTACCAAACGGCACGAGAATGCACTTTGATTATTGCAGAAATATTCCCTCAATAATGTATGCTTCTGTTTACAATGGATCGACTGTAACAGCCTTTAAATCAACAAACTTTGGTGTAACATGGTCACAAATAGCAACATCGTATAATTTCGGTGGAAGCCAGGCATGGTACGATTTTTATTGTCGGGTGCATCCGAAAAATCCGGATGTTGTGTACATAGGCACTATTGAAATACACCGTTCAACCGATGGCGGAGTTTCATTTACAAATATTTCACAGGGATATTCAGGCGGCACTGTCCATGTGGACCAGCATTTTCTTGTTTTTCATCCCACTGAAGAAAACACCATTCTTGCTCTTAATGATGGCGGTATTTATCGCTCCACAAATCTGGGTAATTCATTTTCTAATTTAAACCAGGGACTTACATTAACTCAATTTTACCGGATTACTGCAAGTCCTTTCTCCCCAACAAGAATTCTCGGTGGAACTCAGGATAATGGCACACAACAAACTTTTTCCTCATTAAACTGGTCAGCGGCATTTGGCGGCGATGGCGGTGAGGTATGTTTTAATCCGTTCAATCCTAACTATATTATAGGTGAGTCGCAGAATGGCGGCCTGGTGCGAACGACAAACGGCGGAAACAGTTGGACTAATGCAACATCCGGTATCAATACCAGCGAAGCAGTAGCGTGGGTTGCTCCGATTATTGCTCATCCGACAATTGATGGAAGGTTTTATGTTGCGCGTCAGCGTCTCTACCGAAGTGATGATAATGGCGCTAATTGGACAGCAATTTCTTCAAATATTAACGGCTCCAGTGCCGTTCGCGAGCTTGCAATTTCAAGAACTAATCCTGATATAATTTACGCAACTTCGGGTAGTAAAGTAACCCGTTCTACGGATGGAGGTCTTACTTTTACCAATGTTACATCAAATCTTCCCGGCAAAACTATTTCATCCATTTATGTACATCCTGACTCTTCAAATGTAGTCTTTTTAACAATGCTGGGATTTGGCGGTAACAAAGTTTACAAAACAACAAACGATGGAGCATCCTGGGTGAGTATAAACGGCAATCTGCCCGATTCCCCGGTAAGCGATATATTTATCTTCACGGAAAATCAGCTAAACCCGCAGATATATTTTGTTGCTACCGATATCGGTGTCTTTATGACAACCAATGGCGGTGTAACATGGAAAGATATGGATAATGGACTGCCGAATACTGTGATAAAGCATTTGGACTATTCTCCATCGACAAAAATGTTGCGGGCGGGAACACACGGAAGAGGTGTTTATGAGGCATCGCTCACTTCTCTTCTACCGGTTGAATTGATTTCTTTCAAGGCTTTGGAAACCCCTAACGGTGTTTTGCTCAATTGGCAGACCGCAAGCGAGAAAAACAATAAAGAGTTTCATATCGAAAGAAAATTCTCCGACGGCAATTGGGAAGTAACCGGTATTGTTCAAGGTAAAGGAACTACCACAACTGTTCAGTCATATCAGTTCACAGATTTCGATAATTCTCTTGCAACCTACACGGGAAATGTTTCATACAGGCTGAAACAAATTGATTTTGATGGATCGTTTGAATATTCAAATACTACCTCTGTTCAGGTTAATTTCAGTCCTGATGAAACATCATTATATCAGAATTATCCAA
>CAYTLQ010000267.1:0-6593 GCA_964438715.1 uncultured Ignavibacteriaceae bacterium | reverse complement strand
CAATCGTGAATTGAAAGCAGATATGAAAATTATCGACGGAAAATCTGTTTCCGAACAAATTAAATCTGAGTTAAAACAATCTATAACTGCATTAATCGAATCAGGCAAGCCTGTACCCGGTTTAGTAACCATTCTTGTCGGTGACAATCCCGCCTCCAGAGTGTATGTTACTTCGAAAGCGGAGTCTTGTAAATTAATCGGTATGAAGTCAAAAATTGAGACGCTTCCTGAAGATGTAAGTGAAAGTGAATTATTGACACTAATTAAAAACTATAATGAAAATCCTGAGTTTCATGGAATATTAGTGCAGTTACCTCTGCCCGGACACCTTGATGAACAAAAAGTAATAAATAGCATTTCCCCTGCGAAAGATGTTGATGGCTTCCACCCTGAAAATGTTGGTAAACTCGTTATCGGAATAAAAACCTTCCTACCTTGCACTCCGGCAGGCATTCAGGAACTGTTAAAAAGATACTCGATTCCTACCGCAGGAAAACATTTTGTTGTGGTGGGGAGAAGTAATATTGTTGGCAAACCTATTGCAAATATTATGCTTCAAAAACAGGATTTTGCTAACTCCGTTGTTACTGTCTGTCATTCAGCCGCACCTGATTTAAAGAAATTTACGCTTTCAGCAGATATTCTTGTTGCCGCAATTGGAAGAGCGAAATTTATTACAAGAGATATGGTACCGGAAAACTGCACAGTTATTGATGTTGGTATTAACCGCGTTCCCGACGCCACTGCGAAAAAAGGTTACAGAATTGTCGGGGATGTTGATTACGAAAATGTTGCTCCCAAAACTGCATATATCACCCCTGTTCCGGGAGGGGTTGGTCCAATGACCATTGCAATGTTATTAAAAAATACTTATGAATCATATTTAAATTCGTAATTTTATGAGCGAGTCAGTAATTGAAAAAATCATTTCACAGGTCTTTCTTGAAAAATCACTAAGAGATTTTTATTGTCAGAGTGATTCATGTAAAGGCTGGGAAACAAATGTTATTACACAGCCAACTGCTGTTAAGAACATTGTTCAAATGGGTGCGGAACGAATTACAGCCGGACCCGGAGTCGGAGAAAATCTCGTCAATCATGAAATTGCGGGAATGATCGATCACACTCTTCTTAAGCCGGAAGCGACCTCTGCTGAAATTGAAAATTTATGTTTAGAAGCTAAAAAATATAATTTTGCATCCGTCTGTGTTAATCCGAGTTATGTTCAATTATGCGCAAAACTGCTTGCCGGCTCAAAAGTAAAGGTCTGCACCGTTATCGGATTCCCGCTTGGGGCTACGACAACCGCAGTAAAACGAGCAGAAGCATTAGAAGCAATAGCTAACGGCGCAACCGAAATTGATATGGTAATTAATATCGGAAAATTAAAGAGCCGCGATTATGAATATATTTTTAATGATATTCAACAGGTGGTGCTTGCTGGAAAGAATCAAAGGGTACTAACCAAAGTAATACTCGAAACTGCATTATTAACTGATGAAGAAAAAATTACTGCTTGTCTGATTGCAAAACAAGCAGGCGCTGATTTTGTAAAAACCTCTACAGGGTTTTCAAAAGGCGGAGCAACCGTAGGAGATGTTGCGTTAATGCGATATGTTGTTGGATCTACTCTTGGGGTAAAAGCCTCCGGTGGAATACGATCAAAAGCTGATGCGGAAGCTATGATTGCAGTAGGTGCAGATCGGATTGGCGCAAGTGCAAGTGTAAAAATCGTAAGTGGCGAAGTAACTTCGGGGACCGGTTATTGATTCTTGATGTTATTGTAGAAAAATCAGACGACGGTTATACTGCAGAAATACCATCATTAAAAGGATGCGAAACATGGGCGTCCAATGAAGATGAGGTATTAACTAAAATTTTGGAACTTGCCCGTTATTATTTAAAGTTACCAGCCTCCCAAAAATTGACTCTGGACAAAGCAAGAGGTACATTCAAGCGTTCAGTTTATAAACTCATTTTAACAAAGGGGTAAGCTATCACAATCTCCGAACGCCGCTACCAAAAGATACATTCGGTTGCTGTGAAAAGACAACACAACCTTCAACTGGTTTTGGAAAATATACATGATCCTCATAATGTCAGTGCAATATTCCGTACAGCCGATGCTGTAGGAATTCCATTAATTTCACTCATTTATAATTTGGAAAAATTCCCTCGCATTGGTAAAAAATCTTCTGCCTCTGCATATAAGTGGGTAGAAAAAGAAAAATTCAGCAATGTTGAAGAGTGCTTTAATAAATTACACTCCCGAGGTATGAAGATATTTGCTTCATATCTTGATGATTCCGCTAAAGGACTTTATGAGTTGGACCTTACCCAACCTTGTGCTATTGTTTTGGGGAATGAACATCGGGGTATATCAGAGGAAGTTGTTAAAAATTGTGATGAGACTTTTTTTATTCCAATGTTTGGTATGGTTCAAAGTTTGAATGTTTCAGTTGCCGCCGCAGTAATTCTCTATGAAGCAGCGAGACAAAGGTTATTAAAGGGGATGTATGATTATTCTTCTTTATCAGCACCTGAATTTGAGACTTTTTTTAAGGCATATTTGAATAAATGAAAAACCGGACATTTAAATTTGATGGAAGTTTTAAGGGTGAATTAACTTTCACCGGTGATAAGTCTATTTCTCACAGAGCGGTGATGATAGCATCCCTTTGCAGCGGGAAATCGGAAATTGAAAATATTTCTTCCTCGGAGGATGTTAAATCGACACTGGATATTTTTCAGAAACTGGGAGTGGAACTAAAGAAAAGAAGAAATAAGGTTATTATTAATAGCCCTGGCGTAAAAAATTTCCGGAATCCTGAAACAGATTTATATGCAGGAAATTCGGGAACTACTGCACGACTACTGTCAGGGGTATTAATGCATCTTCCCTTTGAAACCAGATTAACAGGTGATGCTTCACTTTCACAAAGGCCTATGAAACGCATTATTGATCCTCTTCGCCTCATGGGAGCAAATGTTACATCAACACCTGAATTTACACTGCCGCTATCATTCAAGCCGATAAAGAAATTTCATCCGATTCAATATGAAATTCCTGTCGCCAGCGCACAGGTTAAAAGCGCCATTTTATTAGCAGGTCTCTTTTCGGAGTATAATACAACCGTTGCAGAAAAAGTTGAAACCCGCGATCACACTGAAAGGATGCTTGGGCTTCCAAGTTTAATTGTCAGGAATACTAAAGTAATACATTCTTCTTCTCAGTATTTTCCTGAACCATTTTCGATGTTCGTTCCGGGAGATATTTCGTCTGCGGCATTTTTTATTGTTGCGGCACTGCTAAGAAAAGGCTCAAAAATCAGGTTGAAAAATGTTTCATTAAATCTAACCAGAATCGGTTTTATTGATATCCTGCAGAAAATGGGCGGAAAAATTTATTTTAGGAAAATTGATTTTTCTCATAGGGAGCCTTTTGGAGATATTGAGTTTCACTTCTCAAAATTAAAAAATATTACTATACCTGAATCTATTATTCCCAACATCATTGATGAGATTCCAATACTGGCAATAGCCGGGCTTTTTGCAGAAGGCGATTTTTCAATTACCGGTGTTAAAGAATTGCGTGTTAAGGAGTCAGATAGGATTAATGCTATTTGCGTAAATCTTAAAAGTGCAGGAGTTAAAGTAGAAGAAAGCCCTGACGGATTTTTTATTCCCGCTCAAAAGATTCCTCTCTCCCGCAGTATTCCTGTTTTTGATAGTTTTGGGGATCACAGAATTGCGATGAGTTTTGCAATTTTTTCTTTATTATTGAAAGATGGTGGAAAAATAAATAACTTTGAATGTGTAAAAATTTCAAATCCTAATTTTATCAACCAATTGAAAATTATTACCGGATAAATCATGGCAGAAGTAGTTCTAAAGAATGTGTGTAAGGTGTATGAAGGCGGCAATATGGCCGTTAAGAATGTGAATATAGAAATTAAGGATAAGGAGTTTGTTGTTCTTGTCGGGCCATCGGGTTGTGGAAAATCAACCACACTGCGTATGATAGCCGGTCTGGAGGAAATTTCCAGCGGAGAACTACTCATAGATAATAAAATTGTGAATGATGTGTCGCCAAAAGATAGAGACATAGCCATGGTTTTCCAGAATTACGCATTATATCCTCATATGACGGTATATGAAAATATGGCGTTTGGATTGAAACTGCGTAAATTCCCAAAAGATGAAATAGATAAAAGAGTTAATGAGGCAGCAAAGATATTGGGACTTGAGGAATATCTCCAGAGAAAACCAAAAGCTCTTTCAGGTGGACAAAGACAGCGTGTAGCTGTTGGCAGAGCAATCGTAAGAAAACCTAAAGTTTTCTTGTTCGATGAGCCTCTCAGCAATCTTGATGCAAAACTAAGGGTACAGATGAGAACCCAGATATCAAAGTTACACCAGAGTCTGGGTGCAACAATGGTCTATGTCACCCACGACCAGGTCGAAGCGATGACCATGGGCGATAAAATTGTAGTAATGAAGGATGGTATTGTTCAGCAAATTGATAGTCCCTTAAATTTGTACAATTACCCGATTAACAAATTTGTTGCTGGTTTTATTGGTAGTCCTGCAATGAATTTTATTGAGGGAACCATTTCAACAAATAATGGAATTCAATTTGCCACAAGCACAGGCGCAATAAGTTTTCCTCTGCCACAGGAAAAGTATAAAGCGCTTGCTTCATCAGATAACAAAAAAGTCTGGCTGGGGATACGCCCCGAAGATATACACGATGCCGGCTCTCCGTCAAATATTCCTAATTCACACGAATACAGTGCTTTGCTTGAAGTTGTTGAGCCGATGGGAAACGAAATATTTCTTTACTTCCAGATTGAATCAGTTTTATTAACCGCAAGAATACCTTCAAGGGAAAAACCTAATCCGGGACAGTCCTTTAAGGTCTTGTTCAATACTGATAAATTACACTTTTTCGATTTTGAAACTGAGAAGAGTCTGCTCTAACTGCATTCTTTATATTCCCTTCTGTTTCAAATATCTTCGGATAGTATATTTATATTTAATCGGCTCTCGTTTAAGGATTATTTTCCGAAATGAATTGTATAATTCATCGTAATAAAGGTAGCCGGCTTCATCAGCGACATAACTGTTTTCCGATAACCATGTCATAAACTCCTCATTCAATTCACCCTTACTCGATTCTCTCTCAGACGAAATAACAACAATTCCTCCCCTATCAAGAAATGTTTTTTTTAAGAATACGGTATCATTAGCTTTCTCCCTTCCAATAAGTTCTAATTGCGGCAACATTTGTCTGATGTAGTATTCAGTTGTTATTGGCTCATCCGAATAAATTGGAAATCTTTCACCATTAATACTATTTATCATTTCTTTCCATGGCGCAGAATAAACCGGCATTAGAAAATGTCTGTTTAGTGAATAGTTCACAATACCATAAATGTTTATTCCCACTATAACACTGAGAAATAAATACTTTACTCGAATCTTGGGAATTTTATCAATAAAAAGTCCCAGTGATATAATAAAAAAAGGCAGCGCAAACAATGTTCGGGAAGGAGTATAAATAAAACTGGTATGTCGGCTGATAAATGTTGTTAACAAAGAGGTAAATACAACCGAGCCGCAAACAGTCATAAGACAAAACAG
Source organism: uncultured Ignavibacteriaceae bacterium (assembly GCA_964438715.1). Taxonomy (GTDB): domain Bacteria; phylum Bacteroidota; class Ignavibacteria; order Ignavibacteriales; family Ignavibacteriaceae; genus CAYTLQ01. Next base: position 950 of record CAYTLQ010000267.1, on the reverse strand, counting down.
CAAATAATGATCTTTAAGGGAAACTGATTTTCCTTTTAACATAATGATAGAACAAAATATAAGTACAAATATTCCAGCGATAACTACAAATTCAAATGGATAAACCGTTTCACCAAAAAGAAATGCATTAAAAGAAAAAAAGATTTTTACGGGAATTACCAATGGTGAAAAATTTAAATCTGCAATTGTACCGTGTTCTCTGATTGCATGAAGTTGTTGAAAAAGAATAATAAGCCACGGCAGATAAAGAAAAAATAAAATCAATTGCATAATGAGAAAACGAGTCAGGCGACTTTTATCTGTCAGTAAAAGATAAAAGAAATGTATAGCAATTATAAACGATGCAGGATAATCGGTATATAAAATAATCAGATAAATGATGGCGAGGATTATGGTTTTTTGTAATGTTGGATTAGTTTTCCAGTTCAATAGTTGTATAGTGGATAATACGGTCAATATTGACGCAAGAGTATAATACCGTACCATTGGTATGAAGAGAAATAATTCTGACGAAAACAACAAAAGTAACCAGAAATCAATCCCGGGTTTTTTACCGGTCATTTTATGAAAGAGTTTTGCCGTTAAAAAAAATAATATTATTCCCTGAATTATTTGAAAGACTCGTAGTGAAAACTCGTGATTGCTAAAAATACCAATCCAGATTTTGAGTAAGATAAAATAAACCGGTGGATGATAGTCCTCTGCAAGAGTTCTAAAGAATTGGCTCCATTCCTGTCCGGAAAGATTAATTGATAAAACTTCATCTCCCCAAAAACTTTTTGTATAAAAAGACAGGAATAACATAATAATGGAGATTATGCAAGTCTAGTTGAAATACCCTTAGGCCCCGAGAAACCTACGATACTTTCTTTGATACCGTTTTAGTCCTTTCATTCAGTTTTCTTTTAAGCAGAATCATTTTATCAGCATTATTTATTCTCCTCATATTC
>CAYTLQ010000266.1:0-9872 GCA_964438715.1 uncultured Ignavibacteriaceae bacterium | reverse complement strand
ATTTATGATGAGACAGTTCCTTATTTATTTCGGAAACATGAAGCAGAGAGAAATCTTGCATTTCTAAAAGAAGCAATATCAGAAATTCCGTTACCTTTGTTGAAGGTTAATGACGAACAGAGGGAGCGGGTTGGAAAACTTCTTCCCACGGACGGAAAACGAATAATAGCAATTGCTCCATCGAGTCAATGGGAAACTAAAAAGTATCCTTTTGAACATTTTAAAAAAATTATAGAGTTTTTATTAAATAAAAATTATAACATTATTACTTTAGGGTCTGCGAGTGAGAGGGAATATTGTGATATGCTTATCTCAGGAACAGACGCAATTAATCTGGCTGGTCTCACATCATTTAGTGAATCCCGTGAGCTTTTAACCCATTGCAGTCTTCTCATCAGTAACGATAGCTCAGCGGCACATTTAGGGGTATCTGCTAATATTCCTGTTCTAATGATATATTGTTCAACTGTTCCTGAATTCGGATTTTATCCCTACCACAGTAAAGGTACATATATTTCCTTTGATGAGTTACGATGTAAGCCCTGTGGAATTCACGGTCACAAAGAATGTCCATTAAGGCATTTTTACTGCGGTAAATTACTTGACCCAGAAGAAATATTAGTAAAAGCCGAGGCAATGATTGAATAAGATGAACAAAAGAATGATTGAAATTAATGTTGATGAAGAGCCTATACGGGCAATAAATGAGGCACAGAGAATTTTTTATGAAGGGGGAATTTTTATCTATCCCACCGATACAATTTATGGCTTTGGAGCTAACCCTTTTAACAATGAGGCATGTAATACAGTTGCAGAAATTAAACAGCGCGATGATCGAAAACAGTTTATAATGCTCGTACACAATATTGATACACTCATGAAGTATGTTTCGATTACAGATGAATTTCATATTGATTTTTTACTCACTGTATGGCCGAATCCGGTTTCTGTGATTTTGAATCTCAACAGAGAAACTTCAAAATTACTAGGATTCGCAACAGGAGCATTCAGGATTCCGTATCATAATTTCTGTAATAAATTACTTTCTGCCATAAAAATGCCGCTTATCTCTAACAGCGTCAACAGATCGGGAGAACCACCGATGAACGACTTTGTTACGATGAAGCAGGAATTTTTGACTGAAGTGGATGCAATATTGTACAGTCGGAAAAGTCAGTTTCAGATATCATCAACGGTTATTGATCTTACCGGCCACGAAATGAAGTTGTTGCGTGAAGGCAGAGTTGCTTTTAAGATTTTGCAGACTAAGTTTCAAGAAATGAAAAAACGATTTACGTAGGGAGTGAATTTTATGACTATACCAGTAATGATTGGAAAAATAATAGGGAAAATTAAGGGGCTTAAAATAAAGTCGCTTTTATTCCTGATAAAAAAGTTTTCATTCTCAGTTACCATTTTACCGGGAGAAACTTCAATTTTCAGAGCAACAACATTTTCATATGGAAAAATTTTAACTGCAATTGGTGTGTACACTTTTCTTTGTGTACTTTTTACGGGATTTCTTATGGTGTATTCTCCGATGAATAAATATTTTTTCTCCGAGGAAGTTCGACTTTCTCATTTTCAGATCTCACAACTACGCAAGTTAGAAAATGAAGTAGGCGTTCTGTTACAAGAAATAGAGTCAATAAAAAAGAGCAACGAAATGTTAAAAACGGCTATCCTCAGAGGAGATTCAACGCTTATTAATGATGTGATTAATAAAAGATAGATTGTAAGTTTATTATATCCGACTTATAGTCTAATCCAAATTCATATCAGGAATAAAAAAATGCAAAATGGTCTGATGGATCATGTGCATTGTTAAAATTGCAAATAACCAGCGCACCGTTCAGGTACTGCAGAGCGATTGGATAACAGGTATAAACACATTATTTTTACAAGGTTATACAAATTAAATTAGTGTTACATTGAAAATAACTCTCATTGCCGGTTTAATCTGCCTTATAGCGGTTTTCTTTAATGGATTTACCGTCAGTGGTAAAAATGTAAGAAATTATAGTGGGAAAGTTACACCGAATTCGGTCGGTGATGAAATATTTTTAGGTTTACAAAGACCTTGCAATGGTTCTATATCAAGGAAGTTTGATCCGGAGATGGGTCATTACGGAATTGATTACGCGCTTAAGGAAGGCTCGCCGGTGTATGCTGCAGAAAATGGATATGTTTTATTTTCGGATTTTACGGTGGACTATGGCAATACCATTATTATAGTTCATGGCAAAGGGTTTGTTACAATATACAAACATTGTAAGTTGTTAATGCGGACGGAGCGAGAGAAAGTTGTACAGGGAGATATCATAGCGCTTTCGGGTAATACAGGAAGACTGACAACTGGTCCGCATCTGCATTTTGAAGTTTGGAAAGACGGTAGCGTGGTAAATCCCGAAAAATATTTGATTATAAATTAAATTAAGGTACCCTAACAGAATGAAAGATAAAAAACAATATCTTGAAGATGTTTCAATTCTTAGCGAGGGAATTGAATTAGAGGGGAAGATTAAAACTGCCGGAAATATCCGGATTGATGGCAAAGTTATCGGGGATGTTACAGCCGCTGGTAATGTGACACTGGGCGATAAGGGTGAAATTAAAGGAAACCTTTCGGCAAAAACTGCAACGCTCGGAGGTAAGATAGAGGGAACTATTCAAACAACAGAACGATTGATACTTGAAGCAAAATCGAATGTTATTGGCGATATTGAAACGCGCATACTAGTAATTGAAGAGGGAGCCGTTTTCAATGGTCAAAGTAAAATGAGTATTTAGTATATAATCTATTTGAATGGCAGTTCAGAAGACTTCTTATAAAGAGATTGGTCCGTATCTCGGGCTGGGTGTTCAATTGGCTGCAACAATTATTATAATGGTATATATAGGTCAGTGGCTTGACGGAAAGTATAACACCGGTTCACTTTATACACTTATTTGCGCAGTTTTTGGTATCTTTGCCGGTCTGTATAATCTTATAAAAATGGTACTTTCGTTAGAAAAACGCAAAAAAGAAAAATGAGATACAGAAAATTTATCAGGTTCAGTGGATATTTTGTTGCTGTTGTGCTAGTTGTACTTTTAATAATGAGGTCATTTGGATACCTGAGCGGACAAGAGCTCAAAAGTATGGTCTTTGCGAAAATTCTCACTACGCTTAACTTTATTTCCGGTATGTATTTAAATGAGAAAGGGCTAAAAAAAGGTCAAAACTCCTTTTTTTTGCTGGTTTTGGGTGGTATGGGTTTGAGGATATTTCTTCTGGTTCCATTAATAATATTTTCTCCAGATTTGTTGAAACTTAACGCAAATTATTTTATTTTTACATTCTTTGTTTTTTATGTTTTCTTTTTAGGAACCGAGTTAGTTTATTTAGCAAAACACGAAACAACATCGTTTACTTTAAACTCAAAATAATTTTATGACCGATTCAACTGCCGTATTACAGGATTCTCTCAAAACGGGAGCAGAAAGTCACACCGATACCGGATGGATAATGCACCATATTCTGGACGGCAACTATCTTGATTTTACACCGTTTGGCAAGATTTATTTGCCGCACTTAACTCTTATGGGGTACGATATATCCATAACACGACATGTTGTATTTCTTTGGGTTGTTGCGATTATTGCTGTTATAGTTTTCAGTAAAATTGCAGGATCGTACAAAAAAAGCCTTGTTCCTAAAGGTCTAACTAATTTCTTTGAAATAATGATCATCTTTGTCAGGGATGAGATAGCAAAATCAACTATAGGTAAGGGGTATGAAAAGTTTCTTCCTTATTTATTGACTGCATTTTTCTTTATCCTTATCTCAAATTTCCTTGGGCTCATTCCTTTCAGCGCCACTGTAACAAGCAATATTACTGTAACAGCAGTTCTTGCAACACTATCATTTTTTATGATTCAACTTGGCGGTATCCGTAAGAACGGGTTTTTCGGGTACTTCAAAGGTTTGATACCTCACGGAATACCGGTAGCATTATTACCAATAATAGTTGTTGTAGAAATTTTAGGTCTGTTTACAAAGCCATTTGCTCTCGCTGTGCGACTTTTTGCAAATATGACTGCCGGACATGTTGTTATTTACGCTTTGATAAGCCTGATATTTGTAATGCAGTCCTATGGAATCGCTGCGTTATCTATTCCGATGGCGTTGTTTGTATATTTTTTGGAAATTTTAGTTGCTTTACTGCAGGCATATATTTTTACGATGCTGTCTTCCCTGTTCATAGGAATGGCAGTTCATCAGGACCATTAATTAACAAATGAACAAACGAAATAAAAAATCTATATTCAGGAGGATACAATGAATTTAGCTGCTCTTGCTGCAGGAATTGGCGCCGGATTAACCATTATCGGAGGCGCGCTTGGTATTGGTAAACTAGCTGCTGCTGCTATGGAAGCCAGTGGTCGCCAGCCCGAAGCCGCAGGCGTAATCCGTATATCTATGATCATTGCTGCAGCGCTTATTGAAGGTATTGCGCTTTTCGCATTGGTTATTTGTTTCCAATTAGCCGGAAAATAAGTTTTACAGGGAGCGCCATAATAAGCGCTCCTTTTTTAATAATTAAGTTTTGGATTATTGTATGACGATCGGTGCAATATTTGCATTTGCTGCATATTACTCTGAATCGGAAAGTGGTGGTGGAGGATTACTCTCGGTTAATCCGGGTTTAGCTTTCTGGACTGTTCTGACATTTTTGATTCTGCTTTTTATTTTAAAGAAAGTGGCTTGGAAACCTATTCTTACTGCTTTGGATGAAAGAGAAAACAAGATTAAAGAGTCACTTGAAATGGCAGAAAAAGCAAAAGCCGAAGCTCAAAGGCTTATTGAAGAAAATAAACTTAATATGGCAAAAGCCGGAGAGGAAGCTCAAAAAATTCTTGCCGAAAGCCGTAAATACGCTGAACAGCTTAAACAGCAGATGCTTGAAGAAAGCAAAGCTCAGGCAGCAAGAATGTTGAGTGATGCATCACAGGAAATTGAGCGTAAAAAACAGGAAGCTTTCGGTGAAATTAAGGCGCAGGTTGCCGAGATATCAATAAACATAGCAGAAAAATTGCTTCGAAAAAATCTCGATAAGAAAGCGCAGGACGAAATCGTCTCGCAGTATATTAACGAAATACCGAATAATTAAACTATGAGCTCCCGAAAAGTTTCTGGTATATATGCCGCTTCTCTCTATGAGATGGCAAAAGAAAAAAATATTCTTGAATCATTGGTGAAGGAAGTGGAGGATATTTCGGTTGTTATAGAGAAGAACGCAGAGTTGCAACGCATTCTCTCTAATCCGGTTATTAAGCCATCGGATAAATATGAAATTTTAATCGGAGTATTCCGTGGGAAGCTTTCCCCCGATTTTACCCGTTTCCTTTCCTTGCTGAGAGATAAAAACAGAATTGAACTTACAGGCGAAGTTATGCGGTCGTTTATTGAGTTAAAGAATGAAATGGCCGGACTTTTGCCGGTTAAAGTTCTTACTGCGTCGGTGTTCTCAGAGGAACAATTAGCTGCTTTAAAGACCAGGCTTGAACAAAAATTTAATAAAAAAATTGTTTTTGAGATGCAGCCCGATGATACACTCATCGGTGGTTTTATTTTAAAGATTGGAGATACGGTTATTGATGCTTCGCTCAGTAACCAGTTGCAAGTATTGAAAAAGAAGTTTATTAATTCAAACATTTCATTGAATTAATTCAGGAAATTTGAAGGAAAATATATGATTGATATCAGACCAGATGAAATTACTTCGATAATAAGAAAACAACTTTCCGGTTATGAGAGTGAAGCCGATGTTTACGAAGTTGGCACCGTGCTTCAGGTGGGTGACGGTATTGCCCGTGTTTATGGTCTCACTAAAGTAATGGCAAGTGAACTTGTTGAATTTCCGAACGAAGTGTTCGGAATGGTTCTTAATCTAGAAGAAGATAATGTTGGTGTTGTGCTTTTTGGTGATTCGAAACTTGTAAAAGAGGGAGATACCGTTAAACGCACAGGAAAGGTTGCCTCAATGCCTGTGGGTGAAGCAATGCTTGGCAGGGTTATTTCTCCACTTGGGCTTCCGGTAGATGGAAAGGGTCCAATAGAGACAAAAGATTTCCTGCCTATTGAGCGTAAAGCTCTTGGTGTAATTCAACGCCAGCCTGTAAAAGAACCGTTACAAACAGGAATAACTGCAGTTGATGCTATGATTCCTATTGGGCGTGGTCAGCGTGAGCTTATCATCGGAGATAGACAAACCGGTAAAACTGCCGTTGCAATCGATGCAATCATTAATCAGAAATTTACCCATACGGAAGAGGCAAAAAAACTTGGTATTAAACCTGTTTATTGCGTTTATGTAGCCGTTGGTCAAAAACGCTCAACAGTTGCTCAGGTTGTTGCTAAACTGCAGGAATATGGCGCAATGGAATATACCACTGTAATAACTGCATCGGCTTCCGACCCTGCACCATTGCAGTTTATTGCACCTTACTCTGGAGCTACACTTGGCGAATTTTTCCGGGACTCAGGACGACATGCGCTGGTTGTTTATGATGATTTAAGTAAACAGGCTGCTGCATATCGTGAACTCTCTCTTCTCTTAAGGAGACCACCGGGACGCGAAGCTTTTCCGGGTGATGTATTTTATCTTCACTCCCGTCTGTTGGAGCGTGCTTCCAAGCTTAGCGATGAGCTTGGTGGCGGAAGTTTGACTGCGCTTCCGATAATTGAAACACAACAGGGTGATGTTTCTGCATATATCCCTACCAATGTTATTTCTATCACCGATGGTCAGATTTACTTAGAGTCAAACCTTTTTAACGCCGGCGTTCGCCCTGCTATAAATGTTGGTATCTCTGTATCACGTGTTGGAGGAAATGCACAGGTTAAGGCTATGAGAAAAGTAGCCGGTAGTCTTAAGCTTGATTTAGCACAATACAGAGAACTGGAATCATTTGCAAAATTCGGCTCTGATCTCGATGTCGCTACTCAAAAAACACTTGCCAGAGGCGCTCGTCTCGTTGAATTACTTAAACAAGGACAATATAATACTGTTCCCGTTGAGAAGCAGGTTGTAGCGGTTTATACAGGAACAAGTGGACTTCTTGATAGTCTGCCTGTTGAGGATGTGAAACGATTTGAATATGAGTTTGATAAATATGTTGAATTAAAATATCCACAGATATATTCTTCTATCCGTGAGTCTAAAGAACTAAAAGATGAAACAGCGGAACTTATTAAAAAAGCCGCAGGAGAATTTCTCCTTGGATTTAAGAAGAGTAATTAAGGTCTAACGATGGCTACCCTTCGTGATATAAGAAACCGGATTAAAGGCGTTCAAAGCACGCAGAAAATTACCAAGGCAATGAAAATGGTTTCTGCCGCAAAACTCCGTCGTGCTCAGGAAAATATCATAAATGCCCGTCCATACTCCAACAAATTAACTGCATACTTAAAAAATCTTGTTACTGAAGAACAAAAGCAAACGAACCCCTATCTTGTAGAGCGTGAATTAAAAAATATTCTTGTTGTTGTAGTAACCGCCGATCGTGGGCTTTTTGGTACTTTCAACACAAATATTATCCGGGACGCTACACCGTTTATTGATGATGACATAAAAGCGAAAGGAGCCTCTGCTTCGCTTTATTGCGTAGGTAAAAAGGGTTATGACCATTTCCGCAAACGCGGTTATTCCATCATTGGAAATAAGATAGGTATTTTCGGCTCATTGAAATACTCTTCTGCTCACAGTGTTGCCGATGAAGTAATTAAATTGTTTCTCTCTGGTTCTTACGATGCGGTATATGTTGTATATAATGAATTTAAATCAATAGTTTCACAAAAAGTTAATACAGCAAAGTATCTTCCGGTACCGGTTGCCGAAGATAAGTCAAAACCGACGCATAAAGAAGAGAATTACATTTACGAATTAAGCCAGCAGTCAATTTTTGAATATGTTCTCCCAAAATATCTTCACGCTACAATGTGGCGTATTTTCTTAGAGTCTAACGCAGCAGAGTTTGGCGCCCGGATGACTGCTATGGACAATGCAACAACAAATGCAAAAGAACTTATCAGGACTTTGCGCATCAAGTATAATAAAGAGCGTCAGGCCTCGATAACTAAAGAAATATTGGAGATTGTTTCAGGGGCAAATGCTTTGAAAGATAATGGTGGTTAATAGTTGCCACTCTGGTTATGTTAAGGTTCGATGCTTCAGGATTTAAGTCTTAAATTTGATAAAATACTAAAAAAGGTTACCGGGCAGGGGAAACTTTCCGAAAAAAATATTCAGGAAACGCTCCGTGAAATCCGAAGAATTCTTCTCGATGCAGATGTTAATTTCAAAGTAACAAAAGAATTTATTGAGTCGGTGTCGAAGAAGGCACTTGGCCAGGAAGTACTTGCCTCCATATCTCCCGGTCAGCTCCTTACAAAAATATTTTATGATGAGCTCGTAGAATTACTGGGTAGTTCCAATGTCTCAATTAATCTCAATCCCTCAGGAGCAACCCCAATACTTGTAGTCGGCCTTCAGGGGTCAGGTAAAACTACATTTTGCGGTAAATTTGCGCGACGATTAAAGTCTCAGGGGAGAAATCCTCTGCTCGTTGCTGCTGATGTTTACCGACCGGCGGCGGTTGAACAATTAAAAGTTCTTGGCAAAAGTATCAATGTTCCGGTATTTTCTATAGATGGAGCAGGTGCCAGAGAGATTGCAAGAGAGGCACTTTCCTATGCGAAAGAAGTGAGTGCCGATACAATTATTGTCGATACTGCAGGTCGTCTTCATGTTGATGCTGCGATGATGGAAGAAGTGGCCGATATTAAAAAAATTGTACAACCATACGAGACGCTTTTTGTAGTAGATTCGATGACAGGTCAGGATGCGGTGAATTCTGCCAAAGCCTTTAATGATGTAGTGAATTTTGATGGGATTGTTCTCACCAAGATGGATGGTGATGCGAAAGGCGGGTGTGCTCTTTCGATACGCGCTGTAGTTGGAAAGCCAATTAAATTTATTTCAGATGGAGAGAAATTAGAAAATCTGGATGTATTCTACCCTGAGAGACTTGCAACCAGAATACTCGGTAAAGGCGATGTTGTTTCTCTTGTAGAGAAAGCGCAAGCCACATTCAATCAGCAGGAAGCTGAAGATATGGCTGAAAAGTTGAGGAAAAACAAATTCGACTTTGAAGATTTCCTCAAACAGATAAAAATGATAAAAAAAATGGGTTCACTTTCTTCATTAATGGCTATGATACCAGGAATTGGTTCACAGATAAAAAACGCTGATGTTGATGAAAAGGCATTAGTGAAAGTGGAAGCGATAATAAACTCAATGACTAAGGAAGAAAGAAAATCGCCTAAAATTCTTAACGGAAGTCGAAGAAAACGCATAGCCCGCGGTAGTGGAACTTCGATACAGGATGTAAATCGTCTTATTAAACAATTTCAGGAAATGCAGACGATGATATCACGAATGAATAAAGTTGGATTTAAAGGTCGGTTTTAATTAAATTATTGGTTATTTTTTAATATATTTTAAGAAACAGACCTGTTTGTTTTTCCAATAGGAAAAACTTTGAATGAGTTTTAGAAAATAAATTAGCGGAGGTTAATAAACTTGGCAGTTAAATTAAGACTGCGCCGGATGGGAAAAAAGAAACAGCCGGTGTACAAAATCGTAGCGGCAGATTCCCGTTCGCCGAGAGATGGAAAATATCTTGAAGCGATAGGTACATATAATCCAAAGGTTGAGCCGCATGCGGTTTCTATCAAAGAAGAAAGAGCTCTCTATTGGTTAAAAGTTGGGGCACAGCCTACAGAGACAGTGCGTAGTTTGCTGAGGCAGACCGGTGTAACATTGAAG
>CAYTLQ010000265.1:0-6233 GCA_964438715.1 uncultured Ignavibacteriaceae bacterium | reverse complement strand
CTATGTAGGTGTTCGGGATGTAAACTCTGATTCGGCAAACGAACTGAGAAAATCAGCGCCCGATATACCTATTGTTTCTGTTGAGCAGGCTATTAACCAATCCTCCGTTATTATTCTTGCACTCCCTGTCGGGGCGTTGATTCCAACTGCTGAATTGTTAAAAGGAAAAACCGATAAAATTATTCTCGACGCCACGAATTCTGTTTTCCAGAAACCGACACCATACCAGAATGGTGTTGAGGTAATTAAACAGGTAGCAGGTATTGAAAATGTTGCCAAATGTTTTAATACAACCGGATTTGAAAATATGGCAAATCCAAATTATAACGGCACCAGCATCGATATGTTTATTGCCGGCAGCAGTACAAAAGCCAAGGAAGTAGCAACAGCTCTTTCACTTGCTATAGGATTCGGAAAGGTTTATGATTTTGGTGGAGATGATAAAGTGCCTTTAATTGAAAACTTTGCTATGGCATGGATCAATCTCGCAATTCTTCAGAAACAAGGCAGGAATATAGCATTTAAAGTACTTCACAGATAATTCTATAAACAAACTTTAAGGAGAACAAATATGTATGTAATAACGGGCGCAACCGGAAACACAGGAAAACCACTTACCCTTGCTTTGCTCGAGGCGGGAAAGAAAGTACGAGTGCTAAGCAGAAGTAAAGAAAAAGCACAGGAACTCGTTGATAAAGGAGCAGAGGTAATGATCGGTGAAAGCTCTGACTATGCTTTTCTTGAAAAAGCCTTTGAAGGCGCTACGGCTGTGTATGCAATGATACCTCTCGACTGGACGACAAATGACTATACAGGCCATCAGATGAAACATGCCGATGCAATGGCAAAAGCACTCGAAATCAATAAGGTTCCTTTTGTTGTCAGTCTCAGTAGTGTTGGCGCTGACCTCGAAACCGGCGGCGGTGTTGTTACCGGGCTTGGCTATATGGAGAAAAAGTTTAATGCTATTGAAGGCTTAAATACTTTACAACTTCGGGCTACCTACTTCTTTGAAAATACTCTTGCTCAAGTCGGTGTGATAAAATCTAGCGGTATCATGGGTTCTCCTGTTAAAGGTGATCTGAACTTAAACATGATTGCAACAGCTGATATTGGTAACTATGCCGCTAAAAGACTTCTGGCATTGGATTTTACTGGTAAAAATGTTCAATACCTTCTTGGGAAAAGAGATACCACATATAATGAAGTCGCCAGAATCTTTGGTACTGCTATCGGGAAACCGGATTTAAGTTATGTTGAATTTCCTGCTTCTGAATTTAAGAAAGCAATGGCACAAATGGGAGCATCAGAAAATGTGGCTGATAAACTAATTGAGTTTATTAATTCTCTCAACGAAGGAAAAGTACTTGCCGCCGCAAAAAGAGATGCAGAATCAACCACTTCAACAGGGCCGGAGGAGTTTGCCCCTGTTTTCGCTCATGTTTATAACTTATAATAAAACGACAGAATAGATTTTATTATTCAGTATGTAATCGCTGTTTTCTCAATGAATACTAATTGATGGACTCATAAAGTAGAAAGTCTGAATTTTTATGTCCTGAAATTTTCCACTGAAACAGAATAAATTGAACCGGAATGCTTCAAAATGGTTAGGATATGGCTGAGGTAAATAACGATAAAAAAATTGCCGGTTATTCTATGTGTAAAGAAAATGATGATATAGGTTGCTTCCGGTTTTTCAATAAAAAAGGCTGTATCATTTTATTTGATACAGCCTTAATATTTTTAACTATTCTTTTTATGTGTTATTTCATCAGAAGCATTTTTGCTGTGGCATTAAATGCAGGAGCCCGAAGTACATAGTAGTAAATACCTGAAGGCACACCACCGGCATTAAACTGAACCTCATGCTCACCTGCGTTATAATATCCGCTGACTATTGTACTTATTAATTGTCCCAAAGAGTTATATACTTCAATCGTGACATCAGTGTTTTCAGGTAATGCAAAGCGGATTACCGTTGATGGATTAAAAGGATTCGGATAATTGCCGATAGAGAATTTATCCGGAATAAGATTTACACTCTCATCAGTTCCGGTAATAAATGGATTGAGAACAAAATCAACATTTATCTGGTTCCCGGCTCCGGGGTCAAAACTAAAAGTCCTCTCTGCGGTAATATAGTTCACCGAAGTTGCCATCAGATGATACTCACCCGCATCAAGTCCTTGAATGGTATATCTCCCCGTTTCATCAGTAATGCCATAGCCGATACTTACTCCCGTATTATTCGAAAGAGTAACCGCTGCACCTGGAATTGGCATTCCATCAATCGATTTTACTATACCCTGAACAAAGCCTGCGGAAACAGGAGTTATTACAGGAGTAAGAGAAGCATTAATATTCACAATATTTTGATTCTGCACATTTATGGGTGTTGCCATTTCCCAACGCAAAACATTATCGTAGTATTCCGGAATAAAGCCTTCTTTGAGAAACAGCAAATAATATTTCCCTGGTTGTAATGGTAATGACTTGTAATTACCCAACGAATCGCTGACGGAAACCATTAACGCCGATGAATTCATTTTCGTTGTTACAACAAAAACACCGGCAAGTGGCTGATTATTTGCGTCGGTAATATTTCCGGATATTGTATAACTTCCGCTATTTACCGGACTTAAATGAAAATTAATAGCAGTAAATACCGAGCCATTAACCGCATTCAGAATATCTGCAAGATAAATCACTGGTTTGTTGTTATAAAACTGTATTGCATAGCCCTCTTTTGTTGCAGAAACAATAAATGAATATACAGAGTCCTGCCGTGTTACCGTGCAGGTGACTGAGTACTCACCGTTTTGATTAGTATATGTTATAAAACCCGGATTCGTTGCAATTACTCCGGCGGGTTGAATCATAATTTTAGCTCCTGAAACCGGAGCACCGTTCACCGATAACACAACTCCACTTACACTAAATACGATTGGAGTAAAATTCTGTGCGGGAATACCAAAACTGATACCGTTAACAGTTTGTCCGGCTGTCAGGTTAATCGGTGTCGCAAGATTTATTTCCGGTACATTGTCGAAGTACTCTTTATATACTGTGCCGGCATTTCCCATTGGAAATGATACACTGGCATAATAGATGCCGGCAGGCACTTTAATACTATATTCACCATTTGCATTAGTTCTGGTTTTGAAGGGTGCAACTGCGGGAGCATTGTTTGCGATGACTTGTATTTCGGCATTTGCAACAGGAACATTTAGTGAATCAAAAGTAACTTTGCCTTTTATCCATCCATATTGATTTGTATTAACAGGTATCAAAAAGAATTCAAGAGAATTAGGTCCCGGATTTACCGTATAAGGATAGACACTAACTGTCTGAAATCCTTCTTTTGAGCATTTCGCACTATAGATACCCGGAAGCACATCAGGAAAGTGAAAGTATCCCAGACTATCAGAAAAGCGTTCATAAATCGTAGAGTCCTGCCCGAACAACAGAACTTTAGCGCCGCCAACAGGTACTTGCGGAGTTACAATAGAAAGAGTCAGCACCCTTCCACTTACACTGGCAATTGTTAATGTATCAACCGGCTGCATCGCAAAATTAAGATTATCAATATTTGTGTTTGCAGTAACCGTAATCAGCTCCACTCTTCTGTAGGGAGTAAAGCCTTCCTTCATAGCATCAAGTCGATACACACCGGCGAGAATATTATTAAATGAATATTTACCCTGATCATTGGTAACAGAAGTGTATGTTATATTAAGAGCATTTGCAGTGGTGAGCATAACAGTAACACCCGACAACGGTAAATTTGTTACTATGTTTTTTACACTGCCACCTAAATGATTCGTAATCGGAAGAACCGGCTCAAGATAAAAATTGACAATGTTCACTGTATCCGGGTGAAGCACTACAGATTGTAATACTCTCGAAATAAAACCTTCTTTCGATGCTTTTGCAATATATGTGCCTGCCGGGATATTATTAATAGAGTATCTTCCCAAACTGTCGGTATAAGTAGAAAAAATTATTCCTGCCGAACTGCCGGAAAAATCTATGCGGGCACCTACAATCGGTGACCATACAGGATTTGGTCCAACAACATAAGCGCCCCCTTCCACTGAGGTAAATGTAATAGTGGGATTGGAGGGTAACATTGCAAAATCGAGATTATTTATCTGAGTGGTTGCAGTAATAACCAACGCTGTGGGGTGAGAATAGTTCTGATATCCTTCTTTTTGAGCTTTTAATAAATATGTGCCGGATGGAATATTCTGGAACCTGTATCGTCCGGAAGCATCGGTGAATGATGTCAACATCGGAGTAGCGCTATTTGCTCCGAGTAGCATAACCTTGGCGTTTTGTACTACGGAATTTGTTCCCGAACGAATAACCACTCCTGAAATAAAATTACCTATAGTTCCCAAAGGTTGAAGTGAAAATTCAACGGTTATCCGTGAGGTGTCTTGTATAGTAAACGGACCCTTTGTTTGCTTATTATAGCCTTCTGCAGAGCAGGTTGCGTAATACTGCCCGTTAACCGGCACTGTAATAACAAACTTCCCGTCATTGCCAGAAAAACCGACATATATAAGCGAATCACCGGACGCAGGATTAAGAGCAATTAAAAGAATTTTTGCACCCGGGAGAGGAACATTTGAATTCTGGATTCTCACAATTCCCTGAAAAATACCGGCAAGAATAGGGGAGGTGGACAGAGCAATAAACAAAGCAATGGTTAAATATTTTCTCATTGCATAGCTCCTTTGTTAAAATCGGAAAATCAGTTGTAATAAGTACAGTAACTTGAGCAATATTTCTCCAAAAGTCAATATGCTGTACTCAGGCAGACTTATATCACAATTCGTTCAGCCGGTCAGTCAGTCACTAGTAGTTTTATTTGATTCTTTGTGTAAAGCATTCAGGAAACAGTATTAAACTCAGAATCAGTGAATTGTGTTGGGAGAATTTTTAGGTGTTTCAATCAAGTTTCTTAAAGATACTTTTTAATCAGGCTTATCAAACTTTGGCGAAAAAACGGTTTTGAAAGATAATCAGTACATCCTGCGGCAAGAAACTCCTCCCGATCGCCATGCATTGCAAATGCAGTAATGGCAATTACCGGAGTTTCTTTATATGCCGGAAGTTCCCTTAAATAATGTGTCAATTCCAGTCCATTCATACCAATACCAAGATTGATATCCAATAGAAAAAGGTCATACCTATTCCTATGAAGCATTTCAATAGCTTTCTGGGCATCTTGTGCAATCTCACATATATATTCGTCTCCCAGATATGAAGTTATTACCTCACAGGAGATGGTATCATTTTCTACCAATAACAATCTCGGTTTTGTTTTTCTCGTTGAAGTTGTTATCTCTGTAATGTTCTGGTCTGTAGCCATGAAATCTTGTTGGTCATTATCAATCTGTTTTATAGGTAATCTTACGGTAAATTCACTACCCTTGCCCACCTCACTTTGAACAGTAATATAGCCATTAAGTTTCTGTACAAACTTTTTTGTTAAAGCGAGACCTAACCCCGTTCCTTCAAAGGCACGACTGATGCCCTCACTCACCTGACGGAATTCTTCGAAAATAAGCGTCTGACTTTCAGGTGGGATCCCGATACCGGTATCAATAACTCTTATAACAAGATAACACTCCTGACCCTGAACTATACTTTCAACAATAACCTTAACAAAACCACTGTAGGTATATTTAACAGCATTATTAATAAGATTATTAACTATTTCCACCAAAACTCTTTCATCAGTAATCAACTCCAACCGTTCAATATGTGGTTCAAATATGAGCTGTAATTCCTTTTTTTCAGCAATCTTTTCAAAGAGAACCGAACATTCCCAAATTAACTTAACCACTTCCGTCATTTTCATTTTTAATTCGAACTTGTCTGCTTCTATTCGGGAAATGTCTAACACTAAATTCAGGGTCTCCAGCAAGCGTTTCCCTGCATTGTAAATATTTGTGACCATTCGTAATTCATCTGAATCCTTAACACGATCCTGTAAAATTTCCGAGTACCCGAGAATACCGATTAACGGTGTTCTTATTTCATGACTCATATTTGCAAGAAAAGCCGATTTCATTTTATTAGCTTCAACAGCCTGTTCCTTTGCCCTTAAAATTTCATGCTGAATTATTTTTCTCTCAGTTACATCAGTCAGAATGGCAATAAAATGATTTACTTCATTCAAATTATTTCTTATAGGGGTTATCGTTATATCAATATAAAGG
>CAYTLQ010000264.1:0-22993 GCA_964438715.1 uncultured Ignavibacteriaceae bacterium | reverse complement strand
CTTCACTGTTTTTTGCTTTGAAATCTGTTTTTTGCTTTAAAATTGCATTTCACCTATTGGGTGAAATTTGTTTTCTTAAAATTACTCTGTTTTTTGCCCTTTAAACAGTCCTTCTTTTGTCTCTATATCGGAATTAAGGATCTTATTTGAATTTGTCTTGTACTTAATTTCAGCGGATTTATATTAAAATATTCTATCAAATCATTTGTTGGATGGTTATCAGGATTTTGCTGATTCGAAGCCGTTTCTATCAAGATATGAATCAAAAATGCCGGCCCAATGTTTATATCCTGATTCAGAGAGGTGCAAACCGTCAATGGTAAAATCGGAGATTAACTCACCTGTGGTTGTATCAGAAAAATATTTGTTAAGGTCAAAGTAACGATGATTATGCTCGAAAGAAAGACGCCGGATGCTTGAATTGAGTAAATCTATGCGCTCATTAGGCCGATTTTCAATGTCTCTTGTAGGAAGAATTGAAGTCCAGATAGGGTACACATCGGGAAATTTTTCATTGAGAATATTCATTATCCGACACATATTTAAAAGAATTTCGCTATCGGTTCTTTCCAGAGCAAGGTCATTTGTACCAATTAACAAGAAAACCAGATCAGGTTTGTATTTTAACAACTCATTTTCAAGACGCTCCAGAACACCGCTGGTATTATCCCCATAAATTCCTCTGTTTATAATTTGTCGCGAAGGTAATAATTCCTGAGTACGAAACGCCTCAGTGATGGAGTCCCCAATCAGCATAATTAGTTTATCTTTATGTAGCATATATTTATCGAAAATAATTGATTACCGCTTACATTCCTGAAAGACGCTTTTTTAGATCATTAATTCTGGACTTTACTGTGGCAGATTGTTGCTCAGACAATTTCAAACGACTGATACTTTCGAATTCCTGATATGCCTCCTCATTCAGATTCATAGAAAAGAGAAGATTTGCGAAATATATTCTATAATCCGCCATCGAAGCGGTTGCCGGATACTTTCTGAAAGTTTCCCTTGCGGCCACAATAGCAGTGCCTTCAAATCCGCTTTCGGCAAGCTGTTTCGCACCGTTTAAACGATATAGTCCAAATTGCGACTGATGTGAGGATGAATTTTTATTGTCATATTCCTCACCATAAATTTCTGTATTGCTAACATTACCCTTTTTGTTTTTTGCCGGTGCATTGAGTATTTCCTCCGTTGCAAGAGCCAATAGCAGTTCATCTATGGTGATTTTTTTTATATTACTGACATTAATTATAGCCGACGGTTTCAATGAGAATTTAATACCGCCTCCGCTTAGCAATATTGTTGATGACTTATCGGTCATAATCATTGTGTTCCCCTGAAGGAAAGAGCCCTCTTTAACATCCGTCCAAGTTTCTGAATTTCCCTGCATTGATTTAACAGTGCCGGTTATCTTCTCAACTTTATATGATTGAGTATAAACAAGTGTAGTTAGCAAGAGTGAAAAAAATAGTAATTTCATAGTATATCCTTAGTAAATATCTTCTATTATTACTGTACCTTTTGCAAGGCCCGCTTTATCAATTGCAATATCGTTGAATGTATCAGCTCCGGAGTTCCATGATTCTTCAAATGATTTTAAAACAGTAACTTCTACAGGAATCCAAACACTTGCCTCCCCTATTGGATTTGTTCGGATAAAATATTTTGCGTCGTTATTAGTTATAAAATGTGCTTCATCCGGGCTGAGCCCGGTGTTGATTAAAAGATTTACATGCCCGATTCCCGATGAGGGTTTATAATCGACAAACGAGCAATCGATTCCAATAGATTCAAGCAGAGAGGCAAAATATACACTCAGATCGTCACAATCTCCGCCCTTTAACTGATGAGTTTCTGACGGGAACTGTACCCAGTCTGCGCTTGCCCTGCGGTCCGAAGCATAAACAAGTCTTTGGTTAAGGTGATCAAACAGAATTTTAATCCGATAAAAATTTCTTTTAACAGCAGGAATAGTATCGAGAATGTTTTTGTATTCACTGAGAGTCTGTTTGGCAATCATCTGAGAAAAATCAAAATCTTTTTTTACATAAAAACGCAGTGAAGCGACATTACCATCCCAGGAATTAATTCCATTAATCAGTATCGGCTTCTGAATAACATCATCATAATTCTCTCCCCCGCTATTCAAATAAAATGTTGCATACGCTATATCAGCCTTCTGCTTTTTAATAGTATCGGGTAACAATATGTAATACGGAATAACGACGGTATCGTGTGGCTGAATTTCTACGGAAGGAGAAAATATTTCTTCAGTTTGCTGACCTTCTATTTTTATAGACGGACGAGCTACTACAAGGCTACCGGTTATATTGGTCACCGTAGCTGAAGCAATTGGATGAGAAAGATAGTATTCAGATTTAAGAGGATAAAGTTGCTCATTGACTGTAACATCAATGAATTTCAGTTTTTGCTGAGGGGTGGTATTCAAAAAATAATTTACCGAGAGAAAAGCTTTATTGTATGAGTATTTATTGTTAATGAAACCGGTAATTCCATTTTGCTGGAATTCGGAAAGGTTAAAAGTTTTTTCATCTCTTTTCTGAAAATAATACATCCAGCTAAAGCTGACTCCAAACTTTTGCCAATTAATAGCTAACGAAGGATAGATACCGGAAAAAATACCGTTACCATCTTGATTCTTAAAAGCACTTACGGAAATTCCTGCTCTCATCCATTGCAGTGGAAGCAGAAAGGTAAATCCTGCAAAGTATTCCTGTTGTGTAATGTATGAAAGAAAAGGAGAAAATGTTTCTATTGAATATCTGAGAGAGAATGAAAATTTTCTTTGCATTCGGAGATCGTAAATATTGTAATCATCCGAAAAATTACTTCTGCTGAGCGAGAAAATATTTTTAACTGATGTGGAAAATTCCCAGTTGTTGTTAATTGAGTAGCAGATGCCGGCATCAAAATTAATTTTCTCTGAGTTCTCCGAAGCAGAAGTTCGTACCAGATACAAAGAGTCGGTTCGGAAAACAACTCCCAGGAGGTTTGCATCTACCGATTGATGATAATAATTTAAAGTTATTCCGGCATACAGACCGCGTAGTGGCATAATGGTGTATGTGAAGTCAAAATATTTTTTATAACTCAGAGATGTCTCGGAAGTTACATCGGTACTATCATCTCCGAAGGTATAATCCTCTTGTTCAAAAAGAAAATCGCGCTGATAACCGGGAGTATAACGAAGCGAGAAAAAATGACTGTCGAATCGCTTTTGTAAAGTTATAGCATATAGTAAGGATGAGGTTTGAGGAGCAAATTCACTTCCGAAAGAAACACCAAAGCCGATATCTTCTATATTATTCCCGGGTACAGCCAGAAATTCGTTAGATGAAATAACACGCAAGCCTTTTGAGGAGGCAGGCCAGTATCCTGAAATATCCGGGTCAGATTGTGGAAATAAGGATAATGTGTACATAAACCAAGCCAACAGTATTTTTTTTGTGTTTCCTGACCTCAAGGATTATCCACAATAATACTGTTTGAGCTTTGTGTTGTTATCAATAATTTTCCCAGGGGAGTATCATTGAGTATATCAATTCGTCGTATGAAACTCACCATAATCCGTGGAAACCGGAACTTAGGAATCCCCTTTACTAATTCTTTAGGAAGAATCAGTTCTCCATCATCATTGGTTTTCAGGGAGAATAATGGCACTACGGTATTGGTACTTAAATCAACTCCGCCAAGGATAATATTTACAGTATTGTTATCCGAAATAGATCTGTTCCATTCAAGATTTATTATGGGCTTGCCATTGGGAGAATTTGATACTAGTACTTTACCGGTAATTTGTTGTGGTGTAGGAACTGAAAACCGAATTGGTGGATTAAAACGAGGTTTTATTTCTAAATTGACGAATGAACTAAACACAAACTCAAACAGATCACCCCAGACCACACCTTTTCTCTTATACAGACCATATTTCGGGCCCGCAAGTAAATGAACAATGTTGCCACTACTATCTCTAAACCGGAAAACTAAATCAGATTTTTTCAGTGGCAGTAAATTTATTTTTACAAAGTCAACATCTTTTGTACGGTAACCGATAACTCTGCCAACTGAATTTTTAACAGAGTCATTTAAGTCAAAAAAAGTTGCCTGTGCAAAACTACTTTCTATAGTTGCCAGTCCTGAAGAAAGTACATTCCTCCCAAGAAAAATTACCGAGTTGTGACGAGGAAGTTGAGGAATAAATCCGGTAGAATCATAACCACTATTGGTAAAAATATCTGTCGGATCTTTCGCAATAACTTCAATTTCAAGTGTACCTTCAGCAGGTTCTTCGGGTGCAAGTAAGGTAGTGGGGCTGGGTTTATCGCAACCACTTGAAAAGAGAACAAAAAGTAGAATGAATCCGGCAAGTATCTTACTTAACATAGTATTCAAATTACTCATTGCTCTTTATATTTTCAAGTGACAATAATTATCGATTTCTTTGCATAGGGGCGGTGAAAAATCCGCCCCTGCAAATTTTACTATTATTAATTAACTAAGTATGGCATACCCCAGTATTTGCTCTCTACGGGAGTTGAATCATCGAAAATTACCTGCCGCGGCATCAGATCAATAATTGCATGGTAATATCCGCCAAACTGATGTGTGGTGTACGATTGAGTATATACTTTATAATATCCGCCCGTTACCGGTGTTGACGAAACTAAGTTAAATTTTCTCTTCGCACGGTGAAGACCTCTTACATCAGCGCCGTAAGTCATAGTTACAAAATCATCCTGCTCGAAAGCGCTGAAAATTTCGACCTTCAGGCTTACAGTCTGATTCTTTGAAACGGTAGGAATCATCTTTCTGCTACCAATACCCCTGATAAGGTAATAGTCATTCGGAGAAGTAATAACAAGTGAATCGCCTGACGGAAGATAAACCGTAAGTTTCTGTATGGCTATGTTTGTTGAAGAGGTACCCCCCTGGATGAGTGATACTGCGGAGAGTTTCCAGTTATTTTTTGGACGATTGCTGTTGCCGACACGAACAAAAATAAGTTTACGGGTGGCAGTGGTTGTGTATGGTTTTCTGTAAACTGAATCAATGGTCAATGTGTCATTAAAACCGGCAGAATCATGCGAGGCGGCTATGATAAGCTCACATGTAAAAGTGTAAGTAACGGTTGCGAATGCGGAGTCTCCCGAAATGTTCACGGTTGCATTTCTGGTTACACCGGTGACTTTTCTCCCTACTTTTACAGGGTAAATCTGAGTTGTAATTTTACCGAGATCAATTCCGAGAGATGTTTCTTCATTGAAATTTGATTCAAATGAAACTGTGGAAGTGTCTTCGGAAATTAATTCAGTAATTGCATCAGTGTCAGTGTTAGGACCCGGCTCAACAGGTTCAGTTGTGTTATTTTCCTTGCACCCAAAAATGGCTACAAATAACAGGAAAAGAGGAAGGAATCGGATAAATCCAATCATTTTGCGATACATAATAATTAACTCCTTTTTTTGGTTAAGAAATTATCTGTTTATTTCTTTGTAAATATTGTGCCAATTATAGAATTATTGTAAGTTGTTAAAATTAAACAACTTAGCTCAGACTTATAAATTACAAAATGCCTGAAAAAACAGGAGATATGCCTGAAAATCTATTATCGGGTTTTCCGGAAATGGTGACATAGCTCATCACCCGAACATCGGAAAATATTACCGGAAACCGGAATTAGTTTAATTTTGTATATTGTATCAATTTAGTTCCCTGTATTTCGAAAATGAATCAGCCAAATATTGCCAGAATACTTATTGCCGATGACGACGAGATGTTCTGTTATGTACTAAAAGAACGGCTTGTTGAAAAAAATTATCTTGTTGATATTGCTTACGACGGAAAGCAAGCCGCTGAGATGGTACAGAAATCTAACTACGATGTAGTTATGCTGGATTTAAACATGCCTATAAAAAGCGGCGATGAGGCTCTTGTCATAATAAAAGAAAGATACCCAAGTCTTCCGGTTATTATTCTCTCGGGTGAAGACGAATTAAGAAGAGCGATAGAATGCATGAAAAATGGTGCGGCTGATTATATTGTTAAGCCATATAAATTCGAAGAATTACTCGTTTCACTCGAAAAAGCGCTTGAACACAGGGACCTGCTGATAAAAAATGAAGTTCTTTCCATGAGAACCGATAGTGTAAATTCCGGCAAAATTATAGGGGAAAGTCCTTCATTAAAACAACTTATTTTCCTGGCTGAACGGGCGGCAAAATCCGATTCAAATATTCTTATTGAGGGTGAAACAGGTACTGGTAAGGAACTTATAGCTGAATTTATACACCGTAATTCTTATCGATCCGATAAACCGTTTGTTGTAATTAATTGTGCCTCTCTGCCGGATCAACTAATAGAAAGTGAATTGTTTGGTTTTGAGAAGGGTTCATTCACCGATGCGAAAGCCTCAAAACAAGGCTTGGTGGAAATTGCTAATGGTGGCACATTGTTTCTTGATGAAATCGGAGAAATGAGTCTCGCCATACAGCCCAAACTTTTGCGTTTTCTTGAGAATGGTGAGTATCGCAGAATTGGGGGACTCTCAAATCTCTCCTCAAATGTGAGAGTCATCGGAGCAACAAACAGAAATCTTATTGCCGAGGCAGAAAAAAAACTATTCCGAAAAGATCTTCTTTTCAGACTCAATGTCGTAACGCTTACTATACCTCCACTTCGTGAACGGGGCGATGATGTTATTCTCCTCGCCGAATATTTTCTTCGGAAAAAATCTCCCATTCGCTCCCCGAAAATTCTCTCAGAAAGTGCAAAGAATGCTTTACGCAGATATCACTTTCCGGGAAATGTTAGGGAATTGGAACATATCATAGAACGAGCAATAATTTTTGCCGAAACGAATGTAATACAGGAAACCGAACTATTTCTCCCCGACTCAGTAAAAACCAGAACAGAACAACCATCGCAACCCATTTATACTGATTCCACGAATATTGAAGAATTAGAAAAACTTCACATAGAAAGAATATTGCGGTTAAATAACTGGGAACAGGCAAAAACTGCCGCTCAATTAGGTATCAGTATTAAAACACTTTATAATAAAATTAAAAAGTATAATCTGAAAGAAGGCCTTGAAAAGTAAACTTTTTCGCGAAGATGCCTCTAACACAGATTTAAGAAAATTCCTTAATAAGGGTAGAGTTCCATGCTTTTATACTGATGCAAAGGGTACAGTCAAGTGGATAAGCAACGAAATGGACAGGAATGTTATTGATGATGGCCTTAAAGAGATGCTTTCAGGTAAATTACGCCTGAAAAAAAAATTTCATCTTGAAAGTGGAGACTTCGAGGTATTACACGAAGTAGAAGAGAAAAAAGGTATTGGTCGCTACATCGTATTTTCCCCGGCACAAATACGACGGGACAACACATTAACCTCCTATTCATTGCACGAATTTTATCATAGAATGATTTCATCAGTATTTACCGGGAAGAAACGCAATGAAGTGTATTATGATGTTCTCTCCGGCGCGTTTATTGAGTCGAATTCAGATTATGCCGCTTTGATTATTTTCAGAGACGATGAAGAGGCTTTGTGTCTAGAGTATGATCCTTATGAGAATATTGCAATTGAAAACAGTCCATCTGACGATTTGGTTAGTGCCGCACCAATGTTTCTCAAGATTCTTGAAATTGAGCAAAAGCCGATTATTCTGAATGAATCCTCTGCAGGTATAGCAGTTCAAATTAAAAATAAAACTGGTCTGAGGACTTTTTTACTAACTCCTGCAATATATCTCGATAAGATAATAGGGATTATTTTTCTTGGCCGATTCGGCAGTAATTATTCCGAAAAAGAAGTCAGTACACTTAACGATTTATCCCGTGTAATTGCTTTATCGATATCGGCAATACAATTACGGGAAATGACACAGGCAATGGAAATGAAGGCGGCGAGAAACCAGAAACTCGAGACAATAGGTAAACTCGCCAGTACAATGGCTCACGATATTAATAATCTGCTCTCCGGTATTTTTGGTAGTATTTCTATTCTGAGGGAAAAAGATAACGATGAAGATACTGAACGCCTTCACGATATAATAGAAAACTGTGCGAAAAAAGCACGCGAATTAACAAGAGGATTGCTCTCATTTGGGAAATCAGGGGGTAAACAGAAAGAAGTAATTAATCCTGTAAAGATTATTGATGAGCTTGCTGATTACCTGAAACAAACCTTTCCACCTGAAATTGAGTTAATTATTCGAACCGATAGAAAACTATTTGAAATTTTATGTAACTCTACACAATTATATCAGATTCTGATGAATCTGCTTGTAAATGCAAGAGAGGCTGTGGGAGAGCATGGTATAATAACACTCACCGCACGAAATCTTACGGTTGATTCGGGGAATATTTCACTTTTTCCTCAACTGGAATATGGGCGGTATGTCCATTTTATTATTCAGGATAATGGTACCGGTATTTCGAGAGAAAACCTCGATAAAATCTTTGAACCCTATTTTACTACAAAAGGGAAACAGGGGGGTACGGGTCTTGGGCTGTATATAACATACAGCATTGTAAAAGCGTATAATGGATTTATTGAGGTCGATAGCACTGAAGGAAAAGGAACACGGTTCGATATTTATATTCCGGCCTTTCAGAAACAGAATAGTTCGGAAATTTCATATTCACCAATAGTTCTGCTGGTTGATGACGAGCCGGTACTTCGTGAATTACTGGCAGAATTACTGGAGGCAAATGAATTTAATGTTGTTAGTATTGAGTCAGGAGAAGAAGCGCTGAGGCTCTTGACAGAAGAAATACAAGCAGACATAGTGATAATAGATTTCAAAATGCAGGGCATGGATGGTTTACAATGTATTGAACAGATACGCAAACTTGGTTTAAAGTTGCCCGTTATTCTTACAACTGGTGAACAGGATCTTGAAAACGACGAGCGTTACAGACAGTTATCTGTGGATGCGATTCTTAAGAAGCCATACGAATTTGAGAAATTAGAACAGTTAATCAGGAGGCTTATCTGATGTTTTTTCTTCTTTAGGGAGATTAATCATCGGGATATCTTTAAGGTATTCACCCATCTGCAATTTATCCACACTTAAAAGCTGGTTAAGAATATTTTTAATTTCCGAAACAGAATTCGTAATAACTTCAAGTTTCTCATTTATTACCTGCTCTTGTACCGGTTGCTTTCCAATAAGCCGCTTAATGGAAGTAACAGCAAGGTTAATAAGTGTAAGCGGCTGTTTTAATTTGTGGTTTGCAGTAACTACTGTGGCAGTAAATGTTTTGGCTTTTTCAATTTCAAGTTGTTGGCGTGTCTGATGGTTTTGCTTAACTGCAGATTTTATCCTTTCGATAAGTTCAAGTTTTTCAATCGGTTTTCTTATATAATCTTTTGCTCCTGCTTCAAATCCGGCTTTCAGATCTTCCGGTAAAACACGAGCACTGATAAAAATAACAGGAATGGAATTGGTTTCAGGGTTATTTGCCAATTGCCTGCAGACTTCGAGTCCGTTAATATCAGGCATCATAATATCAAGAAGTATCAGATCGGGTTTTTCTTCAATTGCTAAAGCTATTGCTGAATTTCCGCTTTTTGTGGTCGTAACAGTAAATCCTTCTCGTTTCAGCCGCTCCCTGATAATATAAAGCGTATCCTCGTTGTCATCTACGACAAGTATTTTATGCATATTTATTCTGCTTATTCATTAATAGCTGAGTTACTTTGAAGGCGAGAGCCCCCGAGTTCACCGGCTTAGATATATAACCGGTAAAACCATATTTGAAGATGGTCATTCTGTCTTCAATCATTGCTTTTGCTGTTACGGCTAATACCGGAATATCTCTTAGCTCCGGTTTCTCACGGATTGCTGATATAGTCTGAAAACCATCCATAAAAGGCATCATTATATCGAGTAGTATCAGATCGGGTTTAATTTTTTCGAGTATTTCAAGACACTCAAGACCATTTTTTGCCAGAATTGTACTGGTTCCACATTGTTTGACAATTTCATTAAGTGTAAAAAGACTATCAGGATCATCATCAACAATTAATACAACCAACTCGCTGTTATGTAAAATCCCTTCTTTAGGTTCCGGGTAGAATTCCGAATCGTTATTGTTGTTAGTTGATTGTATAACTGTTAAATCTTCGGATAGCGAACGATGTTCCACATACCCAAACATTTCGGAAATATGGACGATAGTTTCTGTATTTATTTCTTCTGAAAAAAGATATCGAAAGATTTCTTTCTTTTTCAACAACTCCTCAATCAACAATGGATGCAGAAAAATTATAAAATATCTTCCGCCTGCAGTTTCTACATTATGGCAAAATGTTGATAATAACCGGGCGGTATCTTCATCAAGACTTCCACAAAGTAACAGATAATTGTCTTTTGGGGGAGAAATAATAGTCTGCTCGTTAAGTAGTTTTGTGTGATAAATTTTGTTCTCAGAATTTTTAATACTTGCTAAAAAATCGGAAGTGACTGAATGATCGTAAATTAAATGCAGTGGCAATTGCAAATCACTAACCGGGTTAATTTTTGTTTTAATAATATACTCTGCTTCCGAAGCATTGCCGACAACAAATATTTTATTTCCCAGTTCAAGAAAAACACCGGAGGCATTTTCCAATGGGAAATAAATATAACACTTACTTTGACTGACCAGCATATCGGGGGAAAGGATTTCAGTAACATATTCAGTAGTACTGAAATCGGGTAATGGAAAAAAAGTAATCGAAATATCCGGTTTTACCTTGTTCAGTAGTTCCAAACCTTTTTTTCCGCTGTGTGTAGTAAGAATCTCGAAACCGCTATCAGAAAGATGATTTGTAAGCGGGTTCAGATAAACGGGAGGTGTATTGATGAGTAAAACTACACGGTCAATGAATTCCTTTTGTTTTCCCGGGAGAATTTGTTCAGGTTGAATAACAGGAATAATTTTAATTGGCAGATGAACAGTGAAAGTACTTCCTTTACCAAGTTCGCTTCGTACGCTTAATTCCCCATGTAATATTTCAGCAAATTTTTTGCAGATTGAAAGACCAAGACCACTACCGCTGTATCGGCGGGTAGTGGAATTGTCCACCTGATGAAATTCTTCAAATATTCCTGATAATTCTGACTCAGCAATTCCAATTCCCGTATCGCTAACATCAATCTTTAGTATGTGTGAATTGATAAATGAAACTGTCAACTCAACTCTTCCCTGTTCGGTAAACTTAACTGAATTACCCAGTAGGTTTGTTACAATCTGAAAAATCTTTCCCCTATCACTTCGTACAACTATATCGCCCCTGAACTTCTTATGAATAAGGAAGGTAATACTTTTCGCATTTGCCAGAGGAGTAATTGTTGCTTCTATTTCTCGAAGAAATTCATTAAGTGAAAAATTCTCATCAACAATTTCCATTTTTCCGGCTTCTATTTTCGAAAGATCAAGAATACCGTTTATCAATGAGAGTAAGCGTTTACCGCTGCGAAGCATAACATTCAATCGTTCACGATTCTTACTGCTGAGTTGCGTATCTTCCAAAAGGAGTTCAGTCAGTCCCAGAATAGCATTCATTGGTGTGCGGAGTTCGTGGGAAATAGTTGCAAGAAACCTTGATTTTAATTCTGTAGATTCTTCAGCTTTTTTCTTTTGAATTTCCAACTCAGCAGCTTTTTCACTTAACTCTTTATGCAATTCAGTGAGGCGTTTGTTCTGGAAGAGATTTTGTTGGTTCTGATGATGAATTTCCTTGTTAAGTTCCTGAAGCTCAAGTACAAGGTTTTCAAGTTTTCTGAAAGCAAGAGCTCGTGTTAAACCAAGAGCAAGTTGGTTTTTAACACGCTCGATATAATCCTTGGATTTTTGATCGATTATTGAAATTGCCCCCAATTGAAGAAGTGCAATTACATTTTCTCCACTTATTATTGGTGTAATATAGATTTCCTGAAGTTCTAAAGATAAAAAGCCCGCTGAAACTTTAAACGGTTTTTGGCTAAAATCGTAAATGGATGGCTCTTTGGATTCAATAACAGCTTTCAGCAGGTCATCGCGCTGTTCAATTAACATTATTTCCCGGTAGATGCCGTACTAAGCAAGCTACTCTACCTTACTGTTTTAAACCAGCTAGAGCACTCCGACTGAGTAACCAGTTACCTGTTTAATGCGCTTCAACACTCTATCCGATAATTCCTCAAGACCCGGATAACTATTTATGATGGAAATAAAGTTAGTGTACTCCGATCGTATTTTTTCCTGCATCTCCAAAGCTTCGAGCATTGTATTAAATGCAATAGCTAAATCCCCAAGTTCGTCCTTAGATGTTATTGTAATTCTATTGTTAAAATTTCCGGTTTTTGTAATTTCGGTAGCGGTTGTAAGGTAAGTAATTTGCCTGCGAAGACTACCGGTGAAAAGATAAGTTAGAATTACTGAGAGAATTATACTGACCAGAATGACAAGGATAAGAATGTTGCGAAGACTTCCTTTTAATAAAGCAGTTTCATTGAGTTTTGAGAACACAACAAAGGAAAGTTTTTTATTGTTTGAAACAGTTTCCTTTGTATGATAAAATGTAGAAAGAAAATATGAAGTTTCTGTTTCGGAGGAGAATATATCATAGTTATTTTTTTCGGAAAGCTCACGGAAAGCATTGCCAATTATGTAATAATAATTCTGGTTCAATGTTTCATTACTCACACCAAGCAATTCATCATCGATGTACATAGCAACATCGATGCGGGCTTGTGTAGAAAGTGCTGAAATAAGCGAATTGTTTATTTCAAACCCGTATAAATACTCAACCCCGGTTTCTGATTTAAACAATCGTACGATAAGATTCGGGTTGGTGTAGAAAAAATCCTGAATAGTAAATTTCCCCAGCGGAATTCCAATATTCGATTTCGCAAGCAGAAGGTCAGGACGGTCAAGCGGACCGCCGCTCGCTTTTAAAATGAAATCAAGACGCTTCAGAGAATTTAGTGTTTCATTATCAAGTTTTTGTCCCCGGTTTTTATAAAAAGTTTTAAATGACTGTTCACATAATTCAATTTCTTTCCCAAAACTAAGAACAAGATCACTCGCAGAATTCAGTAAATGACGAGACTCTTGCGAGGTGATAACATTGTACATGATAGAAAGAAATGCTGTAGCCGAGCCGAAAATAATAAAAAAGAGAATAGTAAGATTAATGAGAATAATACGGTAGCTAATTTTCATTGGCTAAATCTGTGCTAGAGACCTTTCTGATTGTGATGAGGAGCTCTTCGAAATCATACGGTTTACTAATGAAATCATCAGCCCCAAGTTTTGCCGCATGAATAGCGCTTTTAACATCTGCATAAGCAGTGAGCACAATTACCTTAAAACGACAGCCTGTTTCTTTGATGTAATTTAAAACAAAGAAGCCATCTTTTCCGGGCATTTTCAGATCAAGGAGTAATAAGTCGATAGTATTTTGAGAAATAAACTGTATTGCCTCTTCTGCTGAAGAAACATAAAAAACAGTGTATCCGACTTCGGAAAGTTCTTCGTGTAATGCATTTCCCAGTGCCTCATCATCATCTACGATAAGGATGGTGATCATTACTTAGTTTTCTTTTTTTAGAATCTCGTTAGGAGTACTGTCAAACTGATAAAATTTCAGTTTTTTCTGATGATCTTTTACTTCTTTTTCGATAAGATTATCGCCCGTCGGTAATGCAAGACGCTCTCGAAGTGTAGGCAATAATTCAACTTTAATAACGATAACTAATTCCTTTTTAATTACCGATAATTGATCACTTCCTGTGAGGTATCGAATTCCAAGAACCCACCAGGGAAGATCTTTTAAGAAAGGAATTCCATTCCGTACAGTTTTTTCTTCGGTAAGAAATAACCCTCCGATAACAGTTTCCTCGCCATCGAGCATTAAGACCTGCGTTTTGGCGGTAGTTTTCCTGATTTCGGTGCTTAACTCAGAAGGAAAACCGCTTGAACGCTCTACCTCAAGATCTAACAGGCAATATTCAACATCGCTCTCGGTGTAAATGTAGGGCGTTACCTTTATAATTGAACCGGTTGAAAAAAACTGATCAATAACATTTCCCGAAAAATCTCTTTGTTTAATTGAAAAATCGGATCCTACCTGAATTCTGCCAAGTGTTCTGTTACGAACTGTTATGCTTGGACTTGCAATAATTTCACCAAGGTTTTCCGATTCAAAGTAACGGAAAAGGGAAAGAGCTTCGCCAAAAAATCCGCCAAGACCGAATTCGTTGGATGTTGTAATAGTAAAATCAGAAGTAGAAGTGGAGCCGTCACCAGAGGTGCTCTCACCGGTTGTTTTTACATTTGTTCCAATTGAGCCGGCTTTATTACTCAGCAGGAATTGCCAGTTTATGCCTCTATCGCGTACTGCATTAATATCCATTTCGAAAAATATTGCAGAGATTTTTAATTCACGGGAATCAACAGGTGCGTAAGTTTCGGGTTTTATCTCTATTGACGATTCGATTTTCGTTTTAATGATTGTGGACTCTTCTGTCTTTTCGTAAATAAGTCCTGCATATTGAACAATCATGAGAAGCGCTTTTTCGTAAGGAACATTAATTATTTCAACACCAATAGGGGCATCCCGCTTAACAAGAGAGAGAATTTTCCGACCGGTCTTTTTCTCGCTGATTTTATTAAGCAGTTCAATAGCGGTATTAAACGGTAAGTTAGCGGAAAGAGTAACAAGTTCATCAGGAGGATTATAGCCGCGAAGAGTTTTTTCGAGGTTATCTTGTGCGGAAACAATAAAACCATACAGGATAAATACAGCGGTAACTAAAAACTTTTTCATATTCATCTCTACTTTTCAACTCTTTGAATTTCTTTTTCAAGGTTCAGAATAACAGATTCAACAATACCGCCTTTGTTCAGAACAAATTTTACGGTATTGGTTTTACGGTCAATTTGAGTCAAATATCCCAGATAAACTCTATCTCCTTCAATAAGGAGATAGGACTGTCCCTTAATATCGCTGAGGAATGCGCCCTCGGGAACAATAGCAAGAAGGCGGGCGCCCTGAACATCGAGTAATCCTTCAATATTTGGCGGTATATTCGTACGAATAAGAGGATAAAAAATGTCGTATAAACGACCTGCGCGGAGCGGGTTCTCAACATACTCTGAAGTCGTAAACCGGTCATTATCGGCAAAATAAACACCGACCGTAAGAGCATAGGAAACAAGGAACTCCGGTTCAACATCCTCTTCCGCTGAAACAAAATTCGAAAGATTTATGGAAAGTATTTTTTTCAGCTCCTTACTCTGCTCAATTGCATAAATAATCTGGTACACATCATTAAAAGTACCCACGCCATTCAGTTTATATTCATAAAAGAAAAAGTTCTTATCGGTTTTTTTCTCAGTAAATTCAATATTAATAATAACATCTTCCGAAAGATAACCGGTTATACCATTTATAAAATCATAAAAATGCAATGGAGAAAGATTCATTGGAATATTGAATTTCCTTGCCGCAAGAACCGAGTCTAATACCTCAGCTTCGCGCTTTTTATCTTGTAATTGCTGATTAAGGACTTCAGTATCATATTCAAATGCTTTAAGTTCTGATAGCTCGGCATTTTTCTTTTTTATTGACGATTTCTGAAAAAAGAAAATAAATGCAAATCCCAGAATCAGGATTAACGCAAGGATACCGACAAGAGCAAGAGTATTCTGAAGTTTTCTGTTCATTTGCCGGCAGTATTACTTGGGAACCTTAAAATTAATGACAAACCTGTATGCACTTGTTTCTTTTATAGGATCAAAGTTAACACTCTTTAATATTGCCGAATCAATCTTTGAAGTAACATCAGTTAATATTTTTTTATCAAGCGAATGGCCTTCAACTTTTACGCCGGTTATTTCCTCAATAGAAAGCCCCCTGAACCAATAATTTCGTTTTGTAGCGGCATAATCAGCAGATTTTTTCAGAAAATTACCCCAAACCTCCGTTCCAACAGAAACGGAATCAAGTATTGTCTGCGTTTGGTCGAAATTGCTGATTCTGGCCTGCAACTCTTCTATCTGAGAAAGTATTGCCAGATTTTGCTGTTTAAGTTGAGTTTGTATTGTGATATCCGTATTAAGTTGGCGGAGAGTACTTTGGTTCGCAAGAATCTGCATTGTAATATAAAACGCGGCGCCAAATAAAAGAGGAAACATCAGATATCCGTGCCATGCAAATTGCAGGATTTTCTGATCTTCTTTTACATACTTTGGAAGGAGGTTGATACCGGTAAATTGTTTTGCCTGCTCTTCGAAATATTCTGTTGCAACAGCAATGGGCATGGTAAAGGATGAGATAGAAGTACGGTTCTCTTCCGAAAGGCTGGTTACATCAATTTCTTCAAATTCAACTCTGCTTACATTCGTTTCAGGGAAAGTACCGTAAAACGAAAGTATAAGGTTCTCCGATACATCCTCACCACAAACCACAATATTATCCAAAGTAGGTATTCCGCCGTTCTCCATTTCGAGGAGTATTTTTGAAAAGTACACATCATAAGTATGAAGGTTTGAGGTTCCTATGTCAAGGGTACTGCCAATGTGTCGTAGTTTCCTTCCCTGCAGGAAAATAAGTTTACTGTATTCTTTTCCGATATAGACAATAAGAGAAAAATCATCCGGAAAAAATTTCTTTTTCTTCGCTACATAATTAACAAGAGAAATTTCGGCGCTTTTAACACTGACAATTTTATAGAAGCGACGATTATTGTATTGTGCAAGGCGGTTTATCATTCTAATGCAGGCAATATCCTGCCTTACATACACAGTAAGAGTTCCTCCGTCAGCAAGCTCCACTTTTGCGTATGTGTCGCGGTCAACTTTTTTCTCTTTTAATTCGCTGTTTTCGCTGAGTATTTCCTGAGTAACGCTTGCTGTGTTCCCTCCCCCACCGGTTGTTTTTTTGCTTACTATCTGGTAATACACAGAAGGCTCGGTGAGTACGGGTATAAACAGACTCTGATGAAGTTTTATACCTTGAAGTTCACTATTTATGACTCCTTCGAAAACACTACCTCCCCCGGAATCCATTTCTGTACCGCCCAGATTGGCGCTCATATCCCCTTCTAATTGTAATCCTGCATCACCATCAATAAGCTGAAGAGGGTCTTGAACAGATTCCTTTTTACCTCCACCGCCATAAACATCAATAGACGCGGCTTTCAGCATTTTAATCTGGTTCTTTTCTTTTACGAAAACACCAAATTTTGTGTCATTGCCTTCACAATAAACGCATATTAATGGCTTCATCTATACCGCCGTTAATAATTGTTGCATTCTGACTTTGTTATTTGCAAAGGCAATAGCGGTTTCCAACGAAATGCGTTTTGCCTGATAAAGTCTTTTAAGATCTTGCTCGAGTGTGTTCATGCCATATTGACCGCCCTGGTTGATCATCATATAGATTTCACTGGTATTATTATTTTTAATAGCGGCTTTCACACTTGCATTAACTAACAATACTTCTTTTGCAAGAACAATTTTACCCTGTATTGTTGGTACAAGTTTTTGAGATATGACGCAGGTTAAAACATCAGCAAGTCTGTTGCGCACACGATCTTGTTCAGTTGGGTGCACTTCAGCAATAATACGGTCAATGGATTCCACGGCGCTTGATGTATGAAGGGTGGAAAATACTTTATGACCTGTATCGGTAACTTCGAGGGCTGCCATTATGGTATCGGGGTCGCGCATTTCACCGATGACAATTATATCGGGGTCCTGACGCAACGATTGTACAACGCCGTCTTTAAATGAAAGTACATCTCTTCCGACTTCTCTATGACGAACGAGAGCAACATTCGACTTATGAATATACTCAAGTGGAGATGCAATAATGACTATATGAGCAGGGTCTATCCGATTATGGAAGTCGATAATTGCATCTAATGTAGTCGATTTACCCGAACCGGTGATACCTGTGACAAGTGTAAGCCCGAACTTCAGATATGTATGGCTAAGCGCTTTGAGAACATTAGGGTGAAACTCAAAACTTTCTATGGGGCGAGATTTTGCTGAAATTGCACGCATATTCAGCGCAACAGTATCAAGATCAAAATACACTGTTGCACGAAATCGCTGATAAAATCCCTTGCGCTCATAATAAAATGTATAACTAAAATCGAGGCTTCGTGTTACAAGAAAATATCGGCGCTGATTTTCATTAAGCAGATTGATAATAAAAATTGCCGCTTCATCCTGCGTGAAAGTAGGGAGATCTTTCATTCGCTCTTTTTTCCCAAAAACACGCATCCAGACAAACGAGTCGCTTGCATGACCTCCGAATTCAATATCCGAGGCTTCGCGTTCAATCATGTTTGTAAGAATACGGTTAAAGAGAGCCAGAAATAACCCTCGTTCTTCGGCAGTGAATATTGAAAATTTTTCTATGATGAAGCTGATTCTGTCTTGCCCGAGAATTGTAGGGGGAATCTGTGAGGTAACCTTACTTAATATTGCTTTGGTTTCTTCAATCATCCGGCACCTATTCTTCCATTGTAGCCGAAATTACTTCTTCAAACGATGTCAAGCCTGCCCGTACTTTTTCAAAGCCGCTTTCTCTGAGGTTTAATGAGCCATCTTTCTTTGCCTGAATTCTGATTTGTTCTTCATCAACATCATCGCCTGAGCGGACAATAATTTGACGCAATTCCTTTGAAAAATATAATGCTTCATGTATGGCAAGCCGACCTTTGTAACCGGTACCACTGCACTTATCGCAACCCACGGCTTCAAATACCTCAACATCCTTCCAGTCTTCATAATTCAGTCCGAGAGACTTTAACATTTCGGGATCGAGTTTCTCTGTTTTCTTTTTACAGTTGGGGCAGAGTCTGCGAATGAGTCGTTGCGCCACAATAATGTTAATGGCGTAAGCAATAAGAAATGGCTCAATACCCATTTTATAAAGACGGGAAACAGCGCTCGGAGCATCGTTAGTGTGCAAAGTAGAGAATGTAAGGTGACCCGTATTAGCAAGTTTAATAGCAACTTCGGCTGTTTCTTTGTCGCGCATCTCACCCACGAGTACTATATCGGGGTCGTGGCGAAGAATTGCCCTGATTGCCTGTTCAAAATTCATTTTTGGGCCGATTTTTAATTGACGGGCACCCTCAATAACATATTCAACAGGATCTTCCACAGTTAACACATTCACTGTCGGATCAATAACCTGATAAAGCGCTGCGATAAGTGTTGTACTTTTACCGCTACCCGTAGGACCAGTCAGAATAACCATTCCCTGCGGAGCGTTGATGGATTTTTCAAAAGCAGTTTTTGCATACCCGGTCAATCCGAGCTTGCTTAAATCTTTTATAACTTTTCTGTCATCCAGAATACGGATAACAATACTTTCAAATTTATTTTTTAACTCTGTGCCTACCATTGGAAGTACAGAAACACGAAAACGAATAATGTGTCCGTCAATTTCGCGTTGAATAAAACCGTCCTGTGCGCGCTCTCTTTCAAACCTATCGAGACCTCGTGAACGGTCTTTAACCACTGCAATAACAGCTTCCGGTGAAGTATTATCCTGACTATGCCACAGACGAAGAAGTCCGTCGAGGCGAAACATAATATCGGTGCGTTTATTTGAAACGGGAACGAAATGAATATCACTCACACCTTTGCGGGTACCTTCAACCAAAGCCGCTTCAACAATGTTCACCAGAGCCGATTTATTAATTTCAGCATCAAGTTCAGCCTCG
This sequence comes from uncultured Ignavibacteriaceae bacterium, assembly GCA_964438715.1. Classification (GTDB taxonomy): domain Bacteria; phylum Bacteroidota; class Ignavibacteria; order Ignavibacteriales; family Ignavibacteriaceae; genus CAYTLQ01. The sequence goes on along the minus strand of CAYTLQ010000264.1, from coordinate 3,242 downwards.
TCAAGGGATTTATCGTCGCCGGTTTCCTCAACATGTATTTCTGAAGGAAGTTCTTCAAGCGCTTTGAGGAATTCATTTTCGGGTGGGAAGAGTTTTTCATAAAGTTTGTCATAATCTTTTTTCTTTATGAATACCACTTCATATTTTTTTGCATTTAATCCAAACGCAATTTTTGGAATATTTCTATCGGTTGGGTCAATTGCGGCGACAAGCAGTTTGTCTTTTTGTTTTTCATCGTATTTGTAAGGCAGCACACCACTGGATCGCATCAACTGTTTGAGACTATCACCGGCGGCATTCACCATTTTTTTCATTCCATCAGCAAGTTCCGGCGGTAGTTCTTCAATGGAAACATCAAACAAACGGAATGCATAAAGAGAAGCTACTTCTGCAAAGATACGGTCGTGTTCAAACCCGAAATCCTGAACGAGTATCTGAGCAAGATTGCGTTTGTTTTTCGTTTTATCGTTATTCTTCGCAGTTAAGGCTTTTTCAAGAGTGTCGGCATCAATAATGCCTTTTTTGAAGAGCAAATATCCGATTTTATCGGTGAATTCTATCGTATTATCGAGCATTAAAACAACCCCTGAATTAATGATATCATATAACCCATACCCGGAGTTTTTGGTTTTACGGTAGCAGTTTCAGCAGAAACAAGAGTAAGCAAAATCATTACTATCATAATGACCATTGCAATAATAACCTGAATTAATTCAATGATATTTTTCAGTTTAAATACAGTTTCACTTTCGTAATAATTTGCGAGTTGTAAAGCTGTATTTTTTATTGTTCCTGTCTCTTCGCCGGAATGAAACCGTGAAATTGCTGTATCAGTGAAAACCCCGCTCTCTTTAAATGCATCGGTAATACCAACACCTTTTTTAATCATTAAAGGAATAGCAATGTTTTTAATTCGTGATTCGAAATACGAGTTGCCGGTTGCCTCAGCGGCAATTCGTATAGGCTCAATGCTTTCTGCCGAACCGCTGTATAGTGTATAAAACACACGACAAAAAACTTCGATAAGTGTTTTGTGTATGAGGTTTCCTATCATAGGAGCCCGCATCAAAAGTCGGTCTTTTACGAGTTGCCCTTTAGGGGTTGTGGTAAATCTTCCGATAACTATTATCGGAATGAAAACTACTGCAAGAATAATGAGAATATTGCTTCTGAGAAAATCACTTATGCCAAGAGTAGCTTTTGTCATTGGCGGCAAATCAATTTTAAAGCGCACAAAAAGGTTTGCTGTCTCAGGGAAGATATATCCCACATAATACAATACAGCAAGAAATAACACGAAAATTGTTACAGCGGGACTAATTAATGCACTTCGCAAACTCTTTTTAAACTCTTGTTGACGCTCAAGAAACTTTGCAGTGGCACGATAAATTTCAGCCATATTACCGCTTTTTGATGCAAGACCAAGCATATAAGCAGTAAATTTACCAAACACCGCCTGATAACGAAGAAAAATTGCCTGACTATCGGCGCCTTTTTTTAACTCGTTGTTAATATCTCGTAAGGTTTCCTTAAGAGTTTTATTTTGGGTGTCGTTAATGAGAAGAGTCATGATTTCGCCGAAAGCCAGTTTCTGATCCATAAGTTCAGAACTGATTTTTACAAAGGTAACAATATCCTGTTGTGGTGGTTTTCCGGCAAATTCAATAAGTTTTTTGTTTACAGTAATCTGATCGTAACCAAGTCTTCGGAGGGCATCAACAACTTCCTGTTTACTAAAAGCTTTTTGTTCGCCCTTAATTGGCTTTTCTTTGCCCTTCCTGGCTGTGTACATCCAGGAGGATTTTTTCTCGATGCTTTTAATTTTCAGTTGATTCTTTTCGGCAAGCGCAGCAATTTTTTTCTTTGCCTCTCCCATCTTCTCTGCGGTAACAGAACCACTAATCATTTTGCCTGCAGGGTTCTCGGCAACGAATCGACACTCAACCATAATACAACTATAATTCTCTTAACTTTTTGCTATAATATAATAAATAATTGACAAAATACAGATTACTTAGAACTTTACTTACAGTTATTTAGAGTAAGTCTTTTGTCAACAAGGAATTGAATGGACTTAGAGGTATAATTATAGCATGTAAAAAAGAAGTGAGCACAATAAACTTTGAGAGGGTTATCGGGGGCAAAAAATTATAGACAAGAAACTCAATACTTAATACATAGGAAAATCAGTTTATTTTTGAATGAGTAATATTTGTTTCGGTAACCGTAGCTCTGTAAGTTACACCGCTTGTGCCATTATCTCCGATTTCATTGCCCACACCCTGAATTACAATCTGGGTTGCAGTACCGGCGGTACTGATGGTGTATGTACCATGTCCTGTAGTTTGAAGTTCGGTGGGGATAGTGAATCCAACGAAAGATCTACCTCCGCCGCCAAAGTTCGTGGGGCGCTTATAATATGCCTGAGCAAGATGAGCAATATGATGTAAATCAGCTATAACGGCATTTCGGTTCGATTCTATAGCATTGCTTTGGAAAAGGCTGATGCCTGTAACAATTGCTATCCCAACAATGATAACTCCTAAAACAATTAAAAGCAGTTGTTGCTGACCCATGTTCTACTCATTGATTTATTTAATTCAAACTTAATTATTAAATATAAATTTACGATGTGTTCAAAGAACTGAAATATTTGTCAGTTGTAATTACATATTTTCTCAAATATTGTACCAGATTTTTTATGGTTTTAGGTAAGGGTAATAAAAAAAAACCCGTCAAAAGACGGGTTAGCAAATTACAATCCTCTTAGGACCCCTTTAGTTCACTTTAGTAATTGTAATTGCTGTTGCTGTTACCGTTGCACGATGAGTAACTCCTGAAGTTCCGTTGTCACCGGTCTCAGTTCCAACACCCTGGAATACGATAGATGTAGCAGTACCCGCTGTGCTGATAGTAAATGTTCCACTTGCGTTAGAGCTCATTCCTGTAGGAATTGCAAAACCAACAAAAGAATTTCCGCCGCCGCCAAGTGTGGTGGGTTTTTTATAATACTTCTGAGCTTCTGCGGCTAAAATGTTAAGGTGGCTGACGACAGCATCTCTGTTTGCCTGTACTGCAGATGCCTGAAACAGATTAATACATACAACTATGGCGATTCCCACAATTATGACACCAAGAACGATGAGAAGCAACTGTTGTTGACCCATGTTTTATCCTTTCCTTTAGAGACTTCTGAATAATTCAATTTATATTTTTTTTATTGTAATAATATCAAGTTTTTA
>CAYTLQ010000263.1:0-5480 GCA_964438715.1 uncultured Ignavibacteriaceae bacterium | reverse complement strand
CATACGGCAGGGACCACACCACTCCGCCCAGAAATCAACAAGCACGGGAATGTGTTTTGATGCTTCAATTACATCATTGGTAAAATCATTAACCTCATAGTCCACATTTCCAAAATTCATTTCGTAACTCCTTTTTACACTCATCTATTAGATGAAATTTTTTCAAAAACAGTTTCAAAAATAGGAAACAATGTTATAAGTGAAAATACCATTGACTCAGACGGTTACGCACCCAATATAATACCAGCATGCTCTATTATGCCGCAAGCGGCTCTGTATTGGTATGTATGCCATTTGAGACAGAATGGTTTTTCCTTTTACTTTATCAATATGAAATTGTATTAATTGAATATCTTTCTGTAAAGATGCTTTAAAAGAAAAAAGGCTGTCTCATTTGAAACAGCCTTTATAAAAAAGATAGAGTATATCTACTCTTTCACAACAATACGCATGTTATAGAATGATCTCCAAACGAACACAAAGGCAATAAGAAGGAAAATAACTCCGATAGTAGGAGCTGTTGTGCGGAAGCCTTCGGAGATAGCAATTTCCATGGCAAGAAGTCCGAACAGAGTAGTGAACTTAATAATAGGATTAAGAGCAACCGATGATGTATCTTTGAATGGATCGCCAACGGTATCACCGACAACTGTTGCGGCATGCAAATCAGTTCCTTTTTCTTTGAGCTCCACTTCTACAACCTTTTTCGCATTATCCCAGGCGCCACCGGCGTTTGCCATAAATATTGCCTGAAACAAACCGAACACTGCTATAGAGATAAGGAAGCTGACGAAGAACGCTACCGGCTCACTTGAATGTGCCGGTGCTGAGAGGAATGCAAATGCAAGCGCAAAGGAGAATATTGCCAGAAAGATATTGAACATTCCTTTTTGTGCATACTGTGTACAGATTTTTACCACTTCTTTTGAATTTTCAATAGAAGCGGAGGCACTGGCGTTGGGATCGAGTTTAATATTTTTCTTAATATACTCAACAGCCTGATAAGCACCGGTTGTTACTGCCTGCATAGATGAGCCGGTAAACCAGTAAATAACAGCGCCACCTGAAAGGAATCCGAAAATAGAGTATGGATTAAGAATGCTGAGCAAAGTCTGCGGATCAATACCAAGTGTTTGTTTGATTACCAGAATCAACGAAAAAATCATTGTTGTAGCGCCGACTACCGCAGTACCTATAAGAACAGGTTTTGCAGTTGCCTTGAATGTATTTCCGGCTCCATCGTTAGCTTCGAGATAGTGTTTGGCTTTTTCAAAATCGGGTTTAAAGCCAAAGTCTTTTTCAATTTCTTTCTCAATACCGGGTTTCGACTCGATAAGAGATAATTCGTAAATTGACTGAGCATTATCGGTAACCGGTCCGTAGCTATCAACAGCAATAGTTACAGGACCCATTCCGAGAAATCCGAAAGCAACAAGGCCAAACGCAAAAATGGAGGGATAAATCATCATATCGGCAGGTACAGAAAGGCTTGCGAAATATGCACCAAACATAAGGCCAAAAAATACCATTCCTTTCCAAAAAGCGGAGAAGTTACCTGCAACAAGTCCGGAAAGAATAGTTAGCGAACTTCCGCCGGCGCGTGATGCGGCAACAATTTCCTGAACATGTTTCGATTTCGGGCTGGTGAAGATTTTTGTGAACTCAGGTATCAGCGCCGCACCAAGTGTACCAAAGCTGATAATAATAGAAAGTGTGAGCCATAATTCGTTCGGCAGATGACCAATAAGAATTTTACTTACCACAAAAGTAACGATGATTGAAAGAACAGAAGTAATCCACACCAGATTGGTAAGTGGCTGTTCGAAATCTAAATCATCTTTACCGCCATAGCGGATATTTGAGAATACCTTATTGAGGGCGAAAGCGCCGACTGAGGTAATGATCATAAGAATTCTCATTGCGAAAATCCAAGTAAGCAATTCCGTCTGGTGCTCGACACCGGTTACTGCAAGAACAATAAAACTGATAAGGGCAACACCGGTAACGCCGTAGGTTTCAAAACCATCGGCAGTAGGACCAACACTGTCACCGGCATTATCACCTGTGCAGTCAGCAATAACTCCGGGGTTACGCGGGTCATCTTCTTTAATTTTAAACACTATCTTCATCAGATCAGAACCGATATCAGCAATCTTTGTGAAGATACCACCTGCAATGCGAAGGGCACTTGCACCGAGAGACTCACCAATTGCAAAACCTATGAAACTTGCTCCGGCAAACTCACGCGGAACATAGAGCAGAATAATGAGCATCATAATGAGCTCAACACAAATAAGCATGACGCCTATGCTCATTCCTGCATCGAGAGGAATATTAAGGAGCTTTATCGGTTTTCTTTCAAGTGAAGCAAAAGCCATACGACTGTTCGCCAATGTGTTCATACGGATACCAAACCATGCAACTCCATAAGAGCCAAGGATACCGACAACAGTCCACATAAGTATCAGCAGAACACCGCCGATGGGATTATGCTGAAGAAATCCGAAATAAAATGCCACACATGCGGCAATAAAGAGAAAAAGAATAGCGAGAAACTTACCCTGCTGTAAGAGATAGGTTTTGCAGGTTTCAAAAATAATTTCTGCGACATCAAGCATCGACTTGTGTGCTGGCAGTCTCTTTACATGAAAGAACTGGTAAAGACCGAATCCCAACCCCAGAATACATACAAGCAGACCGGCGATAAGTATGGAATTCTGATTACCGGATAATACCGGAATTTTCAGATCCGCTTCGCTGGCGAATGTGCTTATCTGAGTGGCAAAAAGAAGAACAAAAAGAAAAACTCTTTTTAGCATTAGCGCCTCTTTGTGAATAAAAATTTGTTATTAGAATCTCCCCCAGAAAATCAAGTCTCCAAAAATACAAGAAGTCCGTCAGATAACAAAGAAAAAAGATAGCTCCGTGATAATGTTGCAGGTCTATAAGTGTTTATAAATTAATATTTTACGACTGTACCGGATATGAGTAAACAGATAGTGTTTCGCAGTATAGTACTTATTTTGATTGCGGGTGTTCAGTATTCATCTTATGAGTATAAGTCCTTGAAAGTTGTAAGTCTATATTTTTATTTAACAGGTTTACTGAACAGAAAGGGTAAACCGGAACTTGTAATTAAACCTGAGCTTTAGGATAAATTCAGCAATAATTGTTAATTTTGTCTTATTCCACAACAATGATATTATAAACAATGGAAGATGCAAAACACCCCATCCTGATATCTCTTTTTAACACAACCGTTATGGTTTCGGCGTTAGGCTATTTTGTGGATATTTATGATCTCATACTATTTGGTATTGTCCGCGTTGCAAGCCTGAAAGAAATAGGTATTACCGGTGATGACCTGATTCGCTATGGTGTGCTTTTACTTAATATGCAAATGGCGGGAATGCTTATCGGCGGAATAATATGGGGTATTCTCGGGGATAGAAAGGGGAGGCTTTCCGTACTTTTCGGTTCTATATTACTGTACTCGCTTGCGAATCTGGCAAATGCATTTGTTACCGATATAAACAGTTATGCAATCTTGCGCTTTATTGCCGGTGTTGGACTTGCCGGAGAGCTTGGCGCGGCAATAACTTTGGTGAGCGAAATTATGCCGAAAGAGCAAAGAGGGTATGCTACTGCTTTAGTTGCCTCCATTGGGGTTAGCGGTGCAGTGTTTGCCGCATTTATTGGTGAAATGTTCAGTTGGCAAACCGCGTATATTATTGGCGGAGTTCTTGGGTTTGGTTTGCTTATTATGCGTATAAAAATGTTTGAATCCGGTATGTTCGAATCGATTAAACAGCAGGAGGTAGTAAAGGGTCGTTTCTTTTCGCTTTTTTCTTCACACGACCGGCTGAAACGATACATTAACTGTATTCTTATAGGACTGCCGATATGGTTTGTTGTGGGAATACTAATAACTTTTTCGCCGGAGTTTGGTAAAATGCTCGGATATACGGAGCCGATATCAGCAGGCAGGGCAATTATGTTCACTTATACCGGACTTATCTTCGGCGATTTTGCAAGCGGGTTTCTTAGTCAATATCTTAAAAGCAGAAAAAAGGTGCTTGCAATTTTCATCTTACTAACATCTGTTTTTGTAATAGTATATCTCTTTTTGCCGGGGAATTCGGCATTCTATTTTTACACGCTTGCAGTACTACTAGGCTTTTCGATTGGATATTGGGCGGTGTTTGTTACCATAGCCTCGGAGCAGTTTGGTACAAATCTGCGGGCTACAGTAACCACCACAGTGCCAAACTTTATCAGGGGCTCGGTGGTGCCGTTAACCTTAGCATTTGAGTATCTGCGACCCTCGTTAGGTATGGTGTATTCAGCGCTGACAGTTGGGGTAATTGTTATGGCGATATCGTTTTTTGCATTATATCATCTCAGCGAAACATTCGGGAAAGACCTGAATTTTATTGAGGAGATATGACGGAGGAGGGGTGAGAGGGGTTTTTACCGGCAACAAGGTTTCTGCCTGAAATGCAGACGCCATTCTGTTTGTTTCACAAAAGCGTACTCCCCGACAATTTATCACTCGTTAAAGTATTTTGTCAGTTCATCGGTTTGAAATAGCAGGAACATCTCACTTAGAGCCTTTGATGGAGCATCAATATTGAATACTCCCAAACTTGATGAATTTGTTATTGCAGTCTTTAAGTGTGGTTTAAGTTTTAAGTATATATCATTATCCGGTTTAGTGAAGTATTTCTGAGTCTTTTCGTAATCCTTTAAATATTTTTTTAAATCAGTTTCAGCTTTATAACAAGCATCAAACTGTTTTGAAGTTTTTTCAAAATGCAGTAAGAACCAAAATTCTAAACAAGGATTAATAATAATTACGGTAACATTTTTATATTCTTTTTTAAGAAGCTTTTGTCTTTGCTCAATTAAAGTCTGTAAAGAAGATTTCTTCCCTTTTGGCGTTTCTCTGGTTTCCTTAATTATTTTATCAAAGTCAATTATCCAAAAAACTCTTGAATACTCCTGCTTTGAAAGTTCTTTTACAAATTGATACTGTTCCTTGACACTTTTTTTTTGAGGAAGTTTTGGCTCGATATTAATTTTTAACTGCCGTTCATTACGCTTCAACATTTGAAAATACCAAATTTCAGTTTCACCATCTACTACAATGGCATAAGTAGGAACAACCTGCTTTATCATCTTCCGTGAGTTTCTCATAATTATTCTAAATTGATGAAGGTGTCGCCTAAATTTGGGGTTGCTCTTAACTTCCCGCTTTTGTATGCATTGTAAATATTGGTTGTGTTTCTTACTATTGAGCTATCATAATCAGCTAATGAATACAACTCCGTTGAGCAGAACTCATTTTTATCTGTAAACCATATAGCATCATTTCTGAAGAGATCTTTAAAATTAAAAAATTCTCTGTTGTGTGTGGTGGCGATAATTTGTGATTTATTGGTATTAAGTAAAAAAGAAACAATGAAATGTATATACAAATC
>CAYTLQ010000262.1:0-6738 GCA_964438715.1 uncultured Ignavibacteriaceae bacterium | reverse complement strand
GTCATAAACTCCACCAAGACTATAATTATATTGGCTCCAGATGAAACCGGCTAATATGACTTGTACCAGTGTAACAAGAACTGTTAAAGATTTAATTAGTTTTTCCTGTCCACGGGGTAGGGCAAGAATGATTATCATACCTGCGACAGGTAAAAAAGTTATGATTGAGAGTAGAGGTAAACCTGACATAACTGTTTAGTTCCTTAATGACTTTTCAAATTCATCGTAAAAAAAAGAATAAAACTACAAGCGAGAAAAGTACCAGAACGAGATAGGTTTGAACCTTCCCGGTCTGAATCTTCCTCAGGAATAATCCGGTTATTCCACTAAGTGATGCAGTAAAATTAACTAAGCCATCTACAACATAAGTGTCGAAGTAACCACTTATTGTTGAGAATAATCGGGTAATCGATGCTGTACCATTTACAATACCATCTATTACTTTATTATCAAACCAGGCAAAAGCAGAACTCAGTAACATGGTAAACCTAACAAATGTAGCATCGTATAATTCATCAAAGTACCATTTATTCAGAGAAAAATTATAAAGTGGAGTTAACTTTTCTGCGACTCTATCGGCACTGAGAGATTTTTTCATATAAAAAAGATACGCTGTAATAATACCCAAAGCAGCTACAATAAGAGAAAGTACCATAGCGGGTATGTGTGCATGATGCATTGCCTCGGTATAGACAGATGAGTGTGTAATTACACCGTGACCTTCAGTCTGAGCATCAGTAATCATAAAAGGAAATCTTGATGTTTCGGGAACAACCGATTGTGGAGTATGTATCCATTTACTGAGTACCCAGCCAGATTCAGCAGAAAAAGGATTAATTGTATAGAAGGCAAAAAATGACAGGACCGCCAGAATAATGAGAGGAACAGTCATCAAAGCTGGAGATTCATGTGCATGATGATATTTTTCTTCATTTCTGGGCTCTCCATGGAAAGTAAGGAAAAGCAAACGGAACATATAAAATGCAGTTAGAAGCGCTACCAGAAATCCCGATACGGCAAAAATATGATAACCGGTCAATGAGCCAAATGCAAAAGCACCTGCCAAAATACCGTCTTTACTCAAAAATCCGGATGTTAGTGGAATACCACTGATTGCCAGGCAGTAAATAAGAAAGGTGGTGTATGTAATTGGGAGTTTTTTCTTTAATCCACCCATCTGGCGTATATCCTGCTCATGGTGCATTGCATGAATAACAGAACCGCTCCCAAGAAACAGACCAGCTTTGAAAAAAGCATGGGTTACGAGATGGAAAAACGCATAGACATAAGCACCAACCCCTAATGCCATAATCATATAGCCAAGTTGACTTACAGTAGAATAAGCGAGAACTTTTTTAATATCGTTTTGTGTCAAAGCTATTGTTGCCGGAATAAATGCAGATAATGCGCCTATCGTGGCAATAAAAAGCATTGCATCTCCGGTGAGCATGACGAATATTCTTGTGGTGAGATATACGCCAGCGGCAACCATTGTTGCTGCATGAATAAGTGCACTAACAGGTGTAGGACCTTCCATTGCATCAGGAAGCCATACATGAAGAGGGAATTGAGCAGATTTCCCAATTGCACCGCAGAAAATAAGAATACCGGTTACAGTTAACCAGAATTCTGAATTAAATGGAAGAACACCATTGGCAATCGCTGTAAAAATAGAATCGAATGTAAATGTCTTGTATGTTATAAAAATTAACAAAACACCGGCAAGCATTCCAAGGTCTCCAACGCGGTTAACAATAAATGCTTTTTTCGCGGCGTCAGAGGCAGATTTTTTCTCAAACCAAAATCCGATGAGAAGATATGAGGATAATCCAACAAGTTCCCAGAAAATGTACATCATCAGAAGGTTATGAGTAAGAACGATACCCATCATTGAGAATGTAAAAATTCCCAGATAAGCGAAGTAACGATTATATCGCTTATCGCCTTTCATATAAGCGATTGAGAAAAAGTGTACAAGCGCACTGACAAGTGCAACGACAAATATCATAATTACCGAGACATTGTCGAGTACTATACCCAGAAAAACTTTAATTTCTCCGAGAATTGGAGTATTTCCCAAGTTAATCCATTCAGTTTCACCAATTATTTTAGCCTCAGTATAATACGCAAGTTTCTGGAACATGAGAAAAATTCCCAGAACCAGGGTAACACTGATGATCAGTACTTCAAACAGATAAATTTTTTGCACTTTTTTGCCGAGCAGTAATGTAACGGTAAAACCCAGCAATGGTAAGAAAAGAATAGCAAGTGCAATTTGTAAGAGTTGGGATTCAGTCATAAGAGTTATTCTCTCATATTATCAATTTCATCAACATTCACATTAGAGAAGTTCTTATAAATGCTAAGAACTATCGCCAGCGCAATTGCTGCTTCTGCCGCAGCCAGAACAATGACAAAAAGGGCCGCTAACTGGCCATTGACCCCGAAGTTGCCAAACTTGGAAAACGCGACAAAATTGATATTTGCCGAGTTAAGAATTAATTCAATACCCATCAAAACCATAACTGCATTCTTTCTGGTGAAGATTGCATACAGTCCGAAGCAAAAAAGCAGTGAACTAATTATTAAAAAATGATTTAAACCAACAGGTGTAATTGCCATACTTATTTACTCCTTGCTATGCTTGCGGCTCCAATAAGAGCGATTAATAAAACAACACCGAGTAATTCGAAAATGAGGATATACTCATTCATCAACGATTTACCGATTGCGTTTATTGTGAATACATCATTCATTGTGGGAGCGTTTTTCCAGGGAGCATTGATGATAACACCTATCAGAACACCACCAAACAAGCCAAGAACTATTGTCGCTGGAAGTACCTGAATAACACCGGTTTTTATACTTACATCTGTTATATTGTTTGTGAGCATAACACCAAACAGCAGAAGGATAAGGATACCTCCTACATAAACGATTAACTGGACTATTCCAATAAAGTCTGCTCCAAGCAATACATAAAGTCCTGCAACACCAAAAAGAGTTAGCATCAGGTTAAAAGCTGCGTAAATAACATTTCGTGTAGTTACAACTATTAGCCCGGAAATTATAGTTATGGCGGCGAATGCGTAAAAAATTATTACATATAAATCCATAATTAAACCGTCTTATTATCTGTTGAATCAGGCTTAGTAGCAGGTGCCGCCTTCGGAGGCATTGCAGACTTCTGTGCGGCTTTCTCTGCTTCGAATTTTGCAAAGTTTGCTTTTTTCTCTTCAATCTCCTCCTGTGTCAAAGTAACAAAATTATAAACAAGGTTCTCTCGTTTAAATTCTGAAAACTCATAAGAAGAGGTCATATATATACACTCAGTAGGACAAGGAAAAACGCATAACTGACAATAGCAACATTTTGCAATATCGATATCAAAGCGGGTAACCCATAGAGCTTTCTTTTTTCCCTGAGAGGTTTTACCAAGGTCATCAGTTGGAAGTGCTTTCACTGTTTCGATAGTTATGCAATTTACCGGACATGCCCTGGCGCATTGGTCACACCCGATACAGTCATCCATATTGACATATAATCTGTTCCGAACTCTTTCCACCATTGGCGGTTTAACTTCGGGATATTGGATTGTAACCGATGGTGTAAAGAGATGGCGAAATGTAATTTTCATGCCCACCAGAGCGGTGTACAAAGCCATATATATATTTTGAAAATAAGTCCTCATAAATTATCCTGTTTAGAGATCATAGTACCATAATGAAAGCAACGATAAGTAAATTCACAAATGCAATAGGGATGAGATATTTCCAGCACATGTGCATTAGCTGATCAACCCGAAGTCGGGGAAGTGTCCAACGAAGCCACATTTGAACGCCTACTAAAAATACACCCTTGAATGTAAACCAAAAGAATTGTTCGATAGGGATAAGCCATTGAGCACCGATAAGGTTACCTACATATCCAAACGGAGAATGATAACCACCGAAGAAAACAGCAGATATTATTGCCGATACTGCAAACATATTACCATATTCAGCAAGAAAGAACATTGCGAATTTCATTCCGGAATATTCAGTAAAAAATCCCGCAACAAGTTCAGATTCTGCTTCAGGTATATCAAACGGGGTTCTGTTTACTTCTGCAAGGGTTGAAATAAAAAGTATAATAAAACTTGATACCATTATTGGGATGAGGACAAATTTTTGCCATCCTCCGCCATAACCACCAAAAATCAACCAATTAAAAATGTTTGAATTCTGCTTTTCACTCAGTTCATATAAATTAAGAGTTCCCGTTATGATTAATATTGTGACAATCACCATCACTGTTGGAATTTCGTAGCTTATTATTTGAGCGGCGGATCTCATTGCACCCAGTAGGGAGTATTTATTATTTGATGCCCAACCTGCCATTAATATTCCGGCAACAACCAGTCCGCTTACAGCAACAATATATAAAAGACCAAGGTCAATATTGGCGCCGATATAAGCAGAAGAAAAGGGAATTGCCGCAAACGCTGTGTAACTACCCAGAAATACGAGGAATGGAGCAATATTAAAAAGTGGTTTGTCGGCTTTATCGGCAACTATATCCTCCTTTTGGATAAGTTTGATGATATCAGCAATAGTCTGAAGCCAACCATGATAGCCAACACGCATCGGACCTAACCTGTCCTGCATGTGTGCGCTTATTTTTCTTTCGAGATAAACTGCAATGAGAGCAAATGGGATAATAAAAGCAACAGGCAAAAGGCTATTGACTAACTGAGCTAATAGCATGCTCCCGCTTAATTTTACGACATAGTCATAAATCATCTGTCAACCTCTCCTAAAACAATATCAATACTGCCAAGAATTGCAATTATATCAGCCACTAGATGGCCTTTACACAATTCACCCATCATACCTAAATGTATGAATGATGGCGCCCGAACCTTTACTCTAAAAGGATTTAATTGGCCTTTACTTACAATAAAATAACCTAATTCACCTCGAGGATTTTCTACTCTGGCATAAATCTGACCTTCCGGAGGTTTTATTCTCTTTGGAATAGCTTCCTGAACATTACCTTCCGGAATCTGCTCAATAGCTTGTTCAATGATTTTTACACTTTCTTCCATTTCAAGAACACGGAGATAATATCGATCCCAACAATCACCTACAGTTCCGTGCCACCCTTTACCAACAGGAATTTCAAAGTCAAATCTGTCATAAATCGAATAAGGATCATCCCTTCGAATATCCCATTTCAAACCACTTGCCCGCAAATTAGGCCCTGAAACTCCATAATTTATTGCCGTTTCAAGAGGTAAAACACCTACATTAGCTGTTCTCTCAATAAATATCTTATTGCTACTGAGAAGATTATTAAGTTCAACCAAAGTTTTTTTGAATTCAGGAAGAAATTCCTTGGTTTTTCTTATAAAATCAGGGTGCAGATCGTGAGAGAGCCCGCCAACCCAAATATAATTATAAAGCAATCGGGCGCCACAGGTCATTTCGAATAAGGAAAGAATATGCTCCCGATCTCTGAAACAATAGAGAAATGGAGTAAATGCTCCGATATCAATTCCATAAGTGCCAACGGCCACAAGATGCGAAGCGATGCGCTGTAATTCGCCCATAATTACACGAATATATTCCACACGCTCAGGAACCTGAATTCCCAGGAGACGCTCTACGGCGACAGCGTATCCAAATTCGTTGTACATTGAGGCAAGATAGTCCATCCTGTCAACATAGGGAACAATTTGTGGATAGGTCATTACCTCACAATGTTTTTCAAAACATCTATGAAGATAACCAACATGAGGACGGACATCGGAAATAATCTCACCATCCAGTTCAATCTCAAGTCGTAATACACCGTGTGTTGAGGGGTGCTGTGGTCCCATATTAAGGACCATTTCTTCAGTTTTTAAGCTCATATTCAGTTAACTAAATAATTCATTAATATGGAACTCTCATTCCCTGATAAAATTCCGGATTTCTATAATCCTTACGCAGTGGATGTCCAAATTCCCAATCATAAGGCATTAATATCCGTTTCAAATTCGGATGTCCTTCAAATATTACTCCCAACATATCGTAAGCCTCCCGTTCCTCAAAGTCAGCATGTCGCCAGACTTCAACAACAGACGGAATTATGGGGTTCTCTCTCTTTACCGTAACTTTAAGACAAAGTTTGTGTTTTAGTTTTGTGGATTCTAAATGATAAAATACCGTAAGAGTACCACCTTTATAATCGAAACTGCCATCCGGAGAATTAATTTTCTCACCATTTGCATCATCTACCGCTGAAAGCAGTATTAAATTGTCAAATAACAGTTCCTTGTGGAGGAAGAGGTAGGATGAAATTTTTTTAATTGCCTGAGCTTTTACACTAATACAGAACTCGAACAATTTATTATTATTGAATTCAAGAATATCCTCCGGATATACCGATTTCAGGATATTAAAGATCTCTTCGGCTGATTTCATACAGTCTCCTTAACACTTGACGGAACCTGCTTTACTAGCGACTCCCTACGAATTTTTTCCTGTAGTTTCAATAATCCCTCAAGCAACGCTTCCGGACGAGGTGGACAACCGGGGACATAGACATCAACGGGAATTACTCTATCTACACCCTTTAGAACATGATAGCCATGTTCCCAATATGGTCCTCCGCCGTTTGCACATCTACCCATCGAACTTTCTCTTATACACCTCTCCGAGCCCACGAGACCGTACTAGATCTCGTATGCCGTCTTCTTCTTGAACACACAAATAC
>CAYTLQ010000261.1:0-27151 GCA_964438715.1 uncultured Ignavibacteriaceae bacterium | reverse complement strand
AGATATTCCTTCATTTTTCAATAAACTCAATAAAAACTCATTACTATTGTAAATGCGGGTGTACGACAAAATGGTTGAAAACTTACTGATCTAATCGCAAATTGAAAATCCTCTGAATCGAAGATCTTCTGAATTGTAAATCCTCCGGATCGAAGATCCTCCGGATTGCAAATCCGTTGGCTAACGGATGGGACATCCTCTGGATAACATTATCTCAACACAAGCCAAATTAACCCCGACAGTGTGGAATTATAATTTCTTTTCACTCCGTCAGTGGACCCGTTGGCTAATCCGTTAGCTAACGGACCGTTCCCTGACGGATGATCAGAAATCGTCTAATTCTGATCTTAAAAGGACTAAGTTCTTTTCATTTTATCACAAAAAAAGTGATTTTTCGGAAAATAATTTAAGCTCAAAATGTTGTTCACCCATAAATGCTTTTGACCAAAAACATTGCGGCATTCTTCGTATTTTTGTGACACTTTTTTATGAAATTAGGAAGATTCGTGGTTTCATTCCGAGAGATTATTGAGCGTACCGTAGATCCGCAGTACCGCACTGTTGGGTACAGATATTACACTGAGAACAGAGTAAGAAAACTTTCTTTGGAAGAAACATGGATTCATGCATCCGTGGTGTCAGATGTTGAATATAATGTTTTGATTGATTTTAATGAGACTCTTACCCCTATACATTACCAGTGTACCTGCCCCATTGTCGATAAAATCTGTCCGCACATTACCGCAGTGCTTTACCAGCTCAACCATTTGGGTTTCTTTCAATCCACCTATTATATTGCTCAAATAAATAATGCATACAGAGTAAAAAACTCTACCCGTAAGCGCCCCACTCTTAAAAAGCATTCTGCCAGGAAAGAAGAATCTCAGGCAGAAAAAGAAGAAAAACTAAAAGAAGAAAAACTACAGAAAAGACTTGAGTTGGAGAAAAAATGGGCAGAAGAAGAACAACAACGAAAAAAAGAAAAGGAAATTGCTGAATTTTATTCCCGAATGCAGGTTTTTATTCCTCAAAAACCGGCAAAAAAGAAATCAAAGAAAAGTGAACTTCACACTATTATCAGTGTTGAAATAATAATTTTATATCAGGTATGTTTCTTTAAGCCGGTGCGGCTTGTAATGAGGCCTGACGGAAGTATCGATCACACTGTAGATATAAAAGGAAGGGATTATCTGGATGGTTCGAGCGCAAATGAAGATGAGATCTTACTTTGTGAAACCCTTTTGTATGCTCACAAGAATAGCAAAATAGTTCTCTCCGAACATCCCGATTTTGCAATTTCAAAAGAAACTCTTGCTTTTTCAAAGCTGATTTCCGGTATAATGAAACGATTCCACGACCGTGCATGGATAATGGAGAAAAGTAATAATGGTGAAAAATCAGCACTTAATATTATTCTTAAACCTGCTCATCTTCAATTTGATTTGCAAAAAGGAGATAACAGCCTTCTTCTATCCGGATTTTTTAATCATGAAAATTTTGGAAGAATAGATTTAAATGACATTACGGTTATTCTTCCTGAACCATTCTGGTTTCTTCATAATAATGCTATCTATCACTGCGAATCAATCACATATAAACAGTATCAGGTGCTGTGGCTTAGTAACAATCAATTTAAAATTCCTCTCCATCATGCCGCTTTGGTTGAAAAGAATTTATTCCCACATCTTGATCCCGCTATTCAGATTACATCGGAATTATATGAAATTCACGATATAGCAACAACACCACAGAAACGCCTGTATTTTGAAAAAATGGAAGGCTCAATGGGATTTGCATTAAAGTTCAGGTATGACCGATATGAAATCCCCGCTGAATTAAAAACACCTTACATAACAAAAATAGAGGACAATAAACTTATCCGGATTCGCAGAGATGATATTGTGGAAGATGAAGCACTGAAGTTTATGCGGCAATTCGATCTTCGTGAATCTCGTGATGGATATTTTATTCCGCGCTCCGATCCGTTTCAAATGCTTGGAGAGATATTACCACTGCTTTCCGAAGCGGGGTTCGAGGTTTTTGGCGAAGATGGTGTAAACAGGATTGTAGAACTTGCTGATTCACCTAGTCTTACTGCAAATGTTGTAAGTGGCATAAATTGGTTTGAGTTAGATGCATATGCCTCTTTCGGTGGTCAAAGTGTGAAACTCTCAGAAATATTGGATCTTGTACGAAAGAAAAAGAAATACATACTACTCAATAACGGCTTGATTGCCAAACTGCCTGATAAATGGCTCCGTAAATTTCAGGGTGCGGCATTATTTGGCATGGAAGAAGCTGATAAAATGAGATTTTCCACTGCTCAGTTTATGGCACTTGAAAATCTGCTTGAGGAAGCTGATTCTGTTGAGTCCGATGATGAATATCGACAAAAACTTGAGAATTTAAGATCATTCGAGAAAATCGACGATCATCCACTACCGCAAGGCTTAAAGGCACATCTTCGTTCATATCAGAAACATGGTTTCGATTGGTTTTATTTTTTACAACAATATCATTTCGGTGGTATCCTTGCTGACGATATGGGACTTGGAAAAACTCTCCAGGTACTCGCATTACTCCTGAACGAAAAAACGCGAGGGAAATTCACTAGTCTGGTTATTGCTCCTACATCAGTTATTTTTAACTGGGTGAACGAGGTCAAAAAATTCACGCCATCACTGAAGGCACTCAATTACACGGGCACAGAAAGAAAAGATACCACTATTACTGAGATGGAGGAATATGATGTAATCCTGACCAGTTATGCTATAGCATTGCGCGATGCTGATATTCTCTCACAAAAAACATTTCGATATATCATTCTCGATGAGTCGCAAAAAATTAAAAATCCTTTTTCTAAAACGGCAAAGGCAATAAAGACTCTTAACAGCGAATTCCGACTTTGCCTTACCGGCACGCCGGTAGAAAATAATCTGATGGAACTCTGGTCACAGGTTTCATTTCTTAACCCGGGAATGTTGGGCTCTTTATTGAGATTCCGCGAAGGATTTATAAAACAAATACAACGTGATAATTCATCTGATTCTGTAGATCAATTGAAAAAAATGATCTATCCCTTTATACTGAGACGCACCAAAGAAGTTGTTGCAAAAGAACTTCCTCCCAAAACGGAAATAATTCACTATTGTGAGATGAGTGAATTACAGGCAAACTTGTATTACGAAGTGCGGGATGCAATTCACAAAAGTTTAATGAAGAAAATTGAAAAAGATGGAATTAAAAAGAGCCAGATTCATATTCTCGATGGTCTTCTGAGGCTTCGACAAATATGCAACCATCCCGCTCTTGTAAAAAAAGACACCATTTATGAAAGCGGTAAGTTTGAAGAGTTCAAAGATCTGCTTATAAAGGTAGTTTCAGAAAAGCATAAGGTGCTTGTCTTTTCTCAATTCGTTCAAATGTTGGATATAATTAAACATTTTCTCGATTTGAGTAAAATTAAATTTACCTATCTCACCGGTGAAACACGGAACAGAGAGGAATGCGTACGACAATTTCAGGAAGATGAAGAAACCAGAGTATTTCTTATTAGTTTAAAGGCAGGAGGTTTTGGATTAAACCTTACCGCCGCTGATTATGTATTTCATTACGATCCATGGTGGAACCCCGCTGTTGAAGAACAGGCAACAGACCGCACACATAGAATCGGACAGACAAAAAATGTCTTCATCTATAAATTTATTACCCGAAATTCGGTTGAAGAGAAAATTCTTCATCTGCAAAAGAAAAAAAGGGAGCTCGTAGAAAACATTATTACTACAGAATCAGGACTTCTGAAAGAAATAAGCAAAGAGGATATAAACCATCTCTTCAGTTAATTGTTGAGTTTCCATTAAGCAATTCAACTGCGGCGCTTACGCTTTGATGAGTTCCATTTATTACAAGTGTATCACCAGCCAAGAGTACCGTATCTCCCGATGGATTGTTAATCACTTCATTGCCCCTGATTATTGTTATCACCGTCGCTCCGGTGGCGATACGCAGATCAAGCTCCTTAAGGCTTTTATTACAGCAAATGCAATGCTCATCAACATAAAAAGTTTCAGTCAGTCCTTTCGCAAGTAGTTCATTTAGCTGATATGATGGGATGCCTTTTGTGTCTCCCCGCATCATCTCATAAGAACCCAGACGAAATATTGCAAGTTGTTTAAGTATAACATTTACCGGAATGTGATATTTTTCGAGAACACGTGCAAAAATCTGGAGTGAAGTTTCATACTCCTCGGGAATTACAAAGTCTGCACCAAGTTTCAGCAGATGTTTTATATCGTTTACATACCGTGTGCGTACAATAGCATAAATAGATTTGTTGAGCGTCTTTGCAAGACGAAGCCCTGCTCGTGTTGCATCAGGATCAGAAATCGCGAAGACTATTACATTTGCTGATGAAATATTTACCCCTTCAAGTATATCACGACGAGTCGAATCTCCGAAATATATTGATGGTTCTTCATTTTTATACTTTCTTACTGTTTCCGGGTTAACTTCAAGTATGCAATACGGTATTCCGGTTTCCCGCAATACATTAGCAAGATTTTTTCCATTCAGACCATAACCGACAATAATAACATGATTTTTCAATTTTGTATCGGGCGTAAAATCAGAACCTTCTGACGGAAGACGGAAACGCTCCGAAAGAGGATTTGCGGCTTCAATCAGAAATGGCGTAATAATCATGGTAAAAATTGAAGAGGCAAGGAACAGATTAAAGTATTCATTTGAAATTAAACCAATTTCCAAGCCTGATTTTGCAAGAACAAAAGAAAACTCACCTACCTGACATAATGCAAGGCTCGTAAATAAAAGTGTTCTACTGGGGTAACCGAGTGCTCTGACCGCAATGAATATTATTCCCGCTTTCACTGCCAAGACTAAGATTAACGCGAGCAAGGTAATTCCTAAATTCTCAAAAAGGAATGCGGAATTTACCAACATTCCGACTGAAACAAAGAAAATGCTATTAAATATATCTTTAAAGGGTGTTATCTCTGCATTTATTTCCTGTGAAAAATCGGTATCCGATATTATAAAGCCTGCTATAAACGCTCCGATACTGAAGGAAAGTTCTAATGAATGTGTAATGAATGCTACTCCAAGAATCAATGCTGCCATACCTGCAGTAAAAACCTCTCGTAAACGCATTTTTGATAATTGATACATAATTTGAGGCAGAAGTAATTTCGATGCAATAATTGTTGCAGTTATTATCAATCCTGAAAAAAGGAGTTTTGTAATTATTGTACCAACTTCAGCTGTTTCCTTAGGATTGAGTAAAGGTAGTACAAGAAGCATAAGAATAATTGTCAAATCCTGATAAATCAGTATGCCCGCTGATGTCCGTCCGTGAAGAGAGTCCAACAAACTCTTATCTTTCAATATCTTTAAAACAATAGCCGTACTTGAAAGACTGACAAGCATTCCAGCGAATATGCCAAGCCGAATCGAAAAGCCGAAAATACTCAGAATAGCGGCAACTACTGCAATTGTTCCAAACACTTGTATATTGCCGGCAACAAAAAACAATTTCTTCATCCGTGCGAGAGAATCAAGAGAAAATTCTAACCCGATAGTAAACATCAAAAGAATTATCCCCAATTCAGCAAGTACCTCTATTCCATCTCCATTATCGATTATACCAAATCCACTTGGGCCGATAATCATCCCCGTAATGAGAAAACCTGCTATGGTTGAGAGTCGTAATTTTTTGAAAAAATATATAACAGGTAATGAGAATAATAAGATTATTATTATGTCCTTTACAAGTGTGAATTTTTCCATACAGTTAATTACTTTAGTGCATTTATTATTTCAGATCATCATTCGATTCAATAATCGGCTCTAAATTCTCCATTGGCAATATGAAAAGTGGTTTGCCATTCATTTGCAATCTGAATGCAAGATGTTTTATTACCGGATCTTTTGTAACCTCTGATGTAATAAATCTTGGAAGAAATGAACTGATATCGAACATACCGGGTTCCGGCATTTCAATAATCGAATATTCATTTCCTTTCAATCCGGTTTTTTCACCTGCAATTTCAATTGCTGTTTCCAATCCTCCTAAAACATCCACCAACCCATTGGCAAGTCCGTCTTTGCCACTCCAAACTCTTCCTTCGGCAATTGTGGCTATGTAGTCATAAGACTTCTTCCTGCCGTTTGAAACTTTTTGAACAAAATCGCCATAAAGAGTTTTCATGATTTTCTCGACCATAGTTCTCTCATCAACAGATAATTTACGGTCCGGCACCGGGAAATTAATCAGTGGAATCATAAAACCATATCCAAGATCTGCATGGTCACCCCGTTTTACATGATCGGTTGTTACACCGATTTTTTCTTTAAATCCGTTATCATAAAACCAGCCAGAAATGACACCAATCGAACCGGTAATCGTGGTTGGTCCGGCTACAATAGTATCGGCATACATAGAGAGCCAATAACCGCCCGAAGCTGCAACACTACCTTGTGACACTATAACGGGTTTCTTTCCTTTTGCCTTAAGCAGAGCTTCTGAAATGTAATCAGATGCAAGAGCATCGCCGCCGGGAGAGTCAACACGAAGTACAATTGCCTTTATGTCATCAGAATTAACCGCATCATTCACATAATTCACCAGTGTACGGGCATTAATCCCCATATCCATTGCACACTCGCCAAGTGCATAGATAAGAGCTATCTGCGGCTTTTTCCCCCAGGTTCCGTCTAACGGTAATTTATTCGATTCAATATCATCCGAACCAATGAATGATATGCCATTTGACTCCAAATTACCGGTTAAGTCTGACCACCGGGCTATCTCATCAACAAGTTTTAATTCAAGAAGTCGTTGAGGCAAAAGTATAAACTCATTATTGATTATTGTATCAAATTGTTCAGCAGTTATTCTTCCTGATGAAACAATATCAAATTTTGCAGTTTCATAGAAATCATCAACAAGCGCCTGCCTTTGTTCTCTGTCGGCATCACTCATCTTCTCCCTGCTGAATGTCTCTGCCGCTGATTTATACTTAAAGAACCGCAGTTCATCATAACCAATCCCAACTTTTTCGAGAGTACCTTTAAGATAGTTTCTTCCCAGCAGGAAACCTTCCATAGCCAAAGTGCCTAAAGGATCTACAACAATTTTATCGGCAACAGAGAAAAGGTGATATTCGTTGATAGTCATACGATCAAAATACACGATAATTTTTTTCCCTGCCTCACGAAGTTCTTTCATCTTCTCCCGAATTTCCCATCCCATTTCTCTTCCTATTAAAAACCCTGAGGCATTTATGACTACCCCTTTAATTGTTGGGTCTTTTATCACTCCGTTAAAATCTTTTATTATGCCCGTAAGTGTTGCCCCCTGATCAAAGAATTTGAATCGCCGATACTTAACTCCATTTGTGAGATTTATCGAGTAATATTTTTCACCACCAAACAACTTTGAGAAGATATTTCTGTCATAAGCATTTAAGCGTATTCCATAAGAATTATACTGATGTTTGTTATCAACATCAAAATAGCTTTGCGAAGTAAGACCAACTTCGCCAAGCTCAAGACGCAGACCTGCTGTAATATTTTTTTCTTCAAAATATCGTGCAGTGAAACAAACTCCGGGAAATGCCTCTACCGCAACCCCAGCCGACCACGCTGGTTCTGCCGGTAAACGGTTTTTCCTGGCAACATAATCGGCAAATAAAGAAATTCGCTCATTGCCAAATGGTCTGAACGCAATATCAACTACCGCTTCATTCTCAGAATCACGATACATATTTCCTGTAAGACCTATATGAAAATATTCCATCGGACGGTAATATGTCCCGATTGACCAAAAATCACTATGCCGGAAATAATTTTTGTCACCTCTCGACCATCCGTAAGAAAAACCTATAGCCGTTCTTCCATCTCCAAATCCAACCGCAAGTTGATAATCCTCAACAGAATATCCGGATTGTTTCCACTCACCGAAGTTAAATGAAAAATTCGGAAATGCTGCATAACCATAGTATTGCCTTTGCTCATTCCAGTTACCGTTTTTCGTAGTCCATGTAAAGTAAAAATCCTGAGCATGAAGGGTAGAAAGGAGTGCCGGATTATCAGATCCGTACAAACCAAACTTCATTGCTCCTGATGATGTAAACCCTAAAGAATTACGGAAATAATGTGAGTTGCTTTGAGTTTGAGGAAATGCGATTAGATTAAGTACTATCATTATAATGAAAGTATGGAGTACATTATAACGCAACATCGTAGCCTCCTGAATTCTGTTGAAAAGTAGCGGCAATTTACAAATAATATTTCGTCGGTTATACTATAAAACCAAAGTTGAGACTACAGAACAAAAGAAATAAATCTCTTAATTAATACTTTTTTACTGTGATTGTAACCGATGCTGTTCGTGCCTTATCATCCATACAGGTAATTGTAATTTTACCTTTTACGGGCTTCCAGAAAATTCTTGATGTATTATTGGTAGTTGCGTAATATTTGTTATTAATATACCATGAGAGCGAGGAGTTTCCCGGTTCAGAAGCCGCTTCAAGTAAAATTTCGGAAGGAGAAGCATCATCAATTAAATATTCATTACCATTGACGGGAGAAGTGATTTTCAAAGTGCTTTCTGTTGCCATTGCAATACAGGCGGGATTGTGGGGCGGTGGGGCATCTGGTTGATTTCCGCTCTTTTGATACCACAACCACAGTTCTGCCGGATAAAAGCGGTAAATTGCTTCAGCATAACCAGAGTCAGGCAAACAGTTTATACAATATCTGTTACTATTCTTTTTATCTACATAGATTTTTTTTTCGAGCTGGCATTTAGTGTTATTCGATCTGCCGGAGATAAAATAATCCTGCTCCGTTTCACAATATTCTCCGGGCAGTAACCCTGAATACCGACAAACTTCGCGCATCGAGACTTCTTTTGGTTTAGGGAACCATTCTTCCTGCTTATTACCGATTGCATTAAACAATTCCGTAAGCAAAGGAACGGCCATTTCGGCACCTGAGAGATATGGAGAACCTTTACCACTGAAATTTCCCAGCCATACGCCAATTGTATATTCAGCGGAGAAGCCTATTGCCCATGCATCTTTTTTCCCAAACGATGTACCTGTTTTTTTGGCAAACTGAATTTTTGGCGAAACCTGATAAGCGGATGCTTTTTCGTATTCATTTTTCATGAGTAGTGCTTTTGCGGTGAGCCATGATGCCGCGGAAGAAAATATCGGCGTTCGCTTTACATCTTCTCTAAATTGCCGCTTTAAATATCGTACCTGAGTAAAATATCCCTCCCTTGAAAATACAGCATACAAATTGGTTAAAGACCATAACGAAACACCGCATCCTCCTAATATCATTGAGAGTCCAAGCGATTTTTTCTGTTTGGCTATTTCACTTACTCCACCCCTTTCTAAAAGTGATATAAAATTTACGACACCAATATTTTTCAATAAATGCACGGCCGGGATATTTAATGAATTCACTAAAGCATATTCATTTGTTACTTCGCCCTTGTATGTTCTGTCATAATTTTCAGGCTCATAACCGGCAAAATTTTCAGGAATATCCGAGATGCGACTTTTCGGGGTAATAATTCCTTCATCAAGCGCAAGAGCATAGAGAAATGGCTTTAAAGTACTGCCCGGTGAGCGGATTGCCCGAACTCCGTCAACCTGACCTGCATTTATACTGTCGGAATAATCAGAAGATCCACAATATGCGGTAACTGAACTGTTACGATTATCCAAAACTATTACCGCTCCATTATTAATTTCTAATCCTCTCCATCTGTTAACATAATTTTTTAATAATCTCTCTACAATATTTTGTATTTGTATATTCAGCGTAGTTTCAACAATATCATTATTATCTGTACCTGCAACAAAGGCAGAAAAATGTGGTGCATAATGGGGTAAGGTAAATCTTTGTTGAAGCAAAGGTTCATCTAATGCGGCTTGAACTAACTTTTTGTCAAAACTACCATCCGTTTCAAACTGGCGTAATAAACTGTTTCTTTTTTCCAGAAGAAATTTACTATCACGGTCAATTCGATATTTGTTTGGATTATTTGGAATTATACAAAGAGCCACTGATTGAGCAAGACTTAATTTTCCCGGTCCACGGTTGAAATAAATATATGATGCTGATTTCACCCCTTCAATATTTCCGCCGAAAGGTAGCAGACTGCAATACAACTCGAATATTTCTTCTTTTGAGTAATGCAATTCCATCTGAATAGCGCGGATAATTTCAATGACCTTAGATACAAGATTTCTCTCTGCAGGCGACAACATTCTGCAGACCTGCATGGTAATTGTTGAGGCTCCTGATACAACTTTCATTGCCAACAGATTTTGTATTGATGCTCTGAGGAGTGCGACAGGATTAACCCCGGGATGCCAATAAAACCATTTATCTTCTTTTAACAATATTGCTTTCTTAAACTCAGGCGTCAGTTCAGAAAGTCTTGTTCTCATTCTCCATTTTTGATCAGAAGTAAGGTAACCTGTAAGTAATGTACCGTCGCTTGCATAGACGGTTTTAGAAAAATCCTTTATTTGAAATGGAGGGAACACTCTATCGAGGATAAATAACAGTGATATGAATATGAGTACATTGTATTTGCGTCTTCCACCAAATAGTTTTTTTATTCCCCGCTTTATTGTTATGAATATTTTACTAGTTGGCTGAAACTTCAAAAGGCGGGCACGATATTTTTCAGAATTCGAACCTATACCGGAGTCCGAGTTCATTGATCATTTCGTTAGTATAATTAACATCTGTTGTGGACTCCCGTCGCTCGAGCCTGATAATAAAATTTTCGATAACAGGATATTCAATTCTTACATTTGCAGTGGAAAAATCCTGAAGAAAATTTGTAGAGCCTCCGATTGTGTACTTTAAGTTTTTATACCGCCCCGAAAGATTAAACTTCGTAGCTGATCCGACATTACGGAATTCAAGTGTTTTTACCACATCACCAAGATAAGTGTTAAGAAGTCCACCCAATAAAGTACCTGCAAGAGAGGTAGCAGTACCGGTTACCAGATCAATTTGTCCGCTGGCTTTTGTTCTGTCCTGTTGTGTCAGGTCTTTCTTAAATTTTCCCAAAAGTACAAACCAGATTGCATCAGCCTTATCATATTCGGTGGAGACCACATCTTTTTCAATGTTATCTTTTCCGTAATACACTGCTATATTATTATCAAACTGTGAAAAGGATTTTGAAAGCTCGCTTAATGGACCCTTCAGTTTTACTTTCACGGCAACTTCTTCTTCAACTGGATTTGCTGATTGCGTGGTGTCTGTAGGAATATAGTATCCTTTATATAGACCGGTAATATCAAGGTATGGATTTGTGAGCTCACTCTCAAAACGCAGGGCTCCTGTTGCAGTAAAAGTCTTCAGAAATTCAAGTGTAGAGCCCTCAAGCACCTTCAGTTCTCCCTGAATATTTCGTATTCCGTTTCTTTGTTCAAGAAGTATATCACCTTTTAATACAGCAAGCAATTTCTGATTAGCCTCCTGAGCAAATACAAATGTAATAAACGCCTCATCTTTTATACCAATACGCACTTCATAATCCAGATTTGATTGTGTGGCAGATTCACGGGTCTCACGATTTTTTCTTCCATCGGAAAATTCAAGCATTCTCTGGATTTCCTTTTCCCGTTCGGAAATTTCTTTTTTCTCTTCAATATATTTATAAACAAAATTGTCGGAAGCACCCGCACTGTATCCGGATTGTGTGGGCGGGAATACAAGATTAGCATCCTTTACCAGAATAGGAACATAAATAAATGACCTGTCACGGTTCATGACAAAAGAAATTTCTCCATCACTCCCGACAAACAAATCACCATAAACTGCCGGACTGGCGGATCTCGAATCGTTGCTTAATACAGTAAGGTCTCCCTTAAACGCGAGCCGCATGGTTCGCAACTCAAGTCCATCAAACTCCATTCTGCCAGACCCGATAACAGTACCTTTATTTTTAACCTTACCGCTATTCTGCACAATCACGGTATCGACATAGATAAAATTGTTTTCGAGCCTCAGACTCCCATTTGCGGAGTATGACAGGTTATTCTTCTCAACTACAAAATTTACACCTGATACCGACAATGTACCTTGGCGGTTTAAATTCTCATAAGTACCTGCAAAATCGATGCTTGCATTAAGGATACCGTGTACCTGATTTACAAATGGCAGAGCATCACCAAATGCAGCAAGATCGAATCCGTTGCTCTTGATTCGTAATTCAACTGGTTCATTTTGCGGCAGACGCTCCGAAACATTACCCAGTGACAAATCAATTGGGATGAAACCTTTCATGAAAAATTTCGTATCTTTTTGTATCAGCGGATTATCCCTGAACTGTACATCCAAATTTAATTTTTTTCCAAAGTAATCCAGTTTACAGAAAAGTGAACCAAAAATAGTTTTACTATAAGCAATGTTTTCAACCGAAGCTGTCAGATTCATTTTAGGATTATTTAACGCCCCTTCCAGCTTGCCGATAATATTAATATCGTTATCGATAATCTCCTCGGGAGGCAGACCCAAAAGTGAATAACTGATATCATAACCCTTCAGATTTTTTACATCAATATCTAAATCCTGTTTCCCTTCCCGTGAAAGTGTACCACTCATTTTCAGTGTTGTGTAACCGCGTTGCAGATTGAGATTATTAATACTCAGTTTATCTCCTGCGAAATTCAGGAATATTGCATCCTTATTTTTCACTTCATAAAGATTGTATCGCATCATCACACTTTCAATAGTTGTGTTCAGCGAATCCTTTAAGAAAGTTGTTTTAGCACTTACTGACCAGGCTATTTTATCATCAACTTGTGAACCACCATTAAAAGTCAAAACACCATTAGAAAGAAAATAATCGAAACCGGGATTTTTGATATCCGATTCAAAAAATAGTCGTGCTGCATTCGATTCAAGAGATGATTTAATTGCTTCAAGCCGATAATCGCCCGCAGGATGGCTGAGAGCGAACTTAAATACAAGATCCCGAACAAAGAAAGCATTCTGCGAATCAAAATATTTCATAAACCCAAGGTCAATATCAGCAATAAAACTAAATTGTTTCTTATCGCTGGATACTTTTCCGTTTAGCGTGCCTTCAAGCTCTGCTTCCTGTTCTTCATCAAGCAAACCAATCTTTCTAAGATCTTTTACTATCAGTTTGTAATCGAATGAATAATCGGATATTGAAGGATCTGCTTTGAGTTCTGTGTTTTAAGGAACTGTAGGATACGGTAGTAAAGTATCGCCGGGAGTGTAAGAATTGATCCGTTCTGCTAATGAAGCCCATAAAGTATTAATCTCACCGGAAAATGCAGTACCCAATTGAAGAATCCGGAAATTTCCTTTCATCGAAAAATCGGCGATATCAGACTTTAATGATACTGATTTTCCCGTCCCACCTGTATTCTCAACGACACAATACGCGGAAAATGGTTTAACTTCCTTATCGGTAAAAAGCGAGTTATCCACCTGTAATGATATCTCACCGGAAAGCGTTTCGGGATCAATTCCTTTTCCGCTTGCCCATACATTGACATTTAAATCTGTGTAAAGCGCTGAGTCTGCAAGATAGTTTTGTAAATTTAATCCATAGCTATCACAAAATATTGTAAACAACGGAGATTGCTCATCGGTAAAATCAAACCTCAACCGCAAAAACATTGAATCGGAAGGGGAAACAGCTTTTAATTCCGAATTAACTATTCCACTTGCTATATCACCGTTTAGCTGAAGCTTACGCATAACACTATAGCCGATAATACTTTGCGCACCATCTACATCAAAGTTCATTTGTAATGAACTGATGTCAACGCCTTCTCCCTCAGTGAAAATCTTTCCATTAAATACAACAGGCTTTTCAGAAAAACTGCTGAGATCAAGGTTAAATCCATTGATAAGGGCTTTATAAATCATCTGCTCTTTAGTAAAATCAAATGATACTTCGCTTCGTAACATTCCCTCTCCTGCCCGTATTTTACTCTTCGATCGGAAATTAAGCGGAGTTCCCTGATAACTAAGGGAGTCGATAAATATTTTTTTGTATTCATAAAGTTCGGGAAGTTGTAAAAATGGTAATATTCCGGTAATATCAGCCGCATCGATTCGGGATTCGATAAGTGAAGCATCTATCTTCATATTACTCCCTTGCATTACATCATTGAGGGAGCCTTTCAGAAGGAGTTTTGATTTCCCGGCGTTTATCGCAAACTTATCTACAAGTAATGTCTTTAAATTTCCGGTGAATGATGCTTCTGCTTCAATTTTTCCGGAAAGAATACCACTCGTAGGTACAAACCTGTTAAGATCTTCAAAATAAAATGATGGGGCGTTTAGTGTAAATGAAAAATCACATGTATCCAGAGCCTCAGAGGTAAAGTTCCCGAACAAATTCAATTTTTTGGCAGATATCCCTAATGTTACATCGGTATTATCTGTTGCCAATCTTAATGAAGGAATGTCTATTCCATCACGATTAATATGAAATGTTGCTGTAAATAAGCGAAGAGAAAAATAATTGATATTAGGAGTGCAGTTGAGGTTTTCAATATTCAGGAAGTAATCATTATTGGTAATATCAATTGTGGCAGATGCTGTGAGATTAAAATTTTCCACAGCAAAATTATTCATATCGAGTGCATCAAGTATTTCAGGAGCTTTTCTCTCAAAAGTGTTCATCCGGTAATTCAGATTTCGTACTAAAATCTCATCCACCTGAATAATAAATGGGAATTCCGATTTCGAGGTGTCAGTTTCGCCGGGAGGAAATACTTTTGCAATATTGAATACTCCCATGCTGTCCGACTCAAGATGAAAATAAACATCGGTTAATGCGACCTTATTCACCAGAATTTTTCTCTTAAAAATACTCCAGGGAGAGAGCTTTACCTCAGTTCGTTTGATAGCAAATATTGTGTCCGACCCTTGAGTGAGGCTTACTCCCCGCAGAGTAAGAGTGGTGAAAATTGTACCGTCTATTCTATCAATAGAGAATTTGCCATTTATTGAGTCATTAAGAATAGTAAGTGTCTGCTCTCTGAGTATTTCTCTGAATGTTGCTGTTTGAGTAAAACCAAGGAACATAATGACAATAACAAAGATTGTAATAACAACATAGAGGAAGTAATTGACAATCTTATGAAATGTCGATCGTGTTGGTTTCGGGAGAGGCAGTTTCAAGATGAATAACGCTCCAAAACGGTTTTAATGATATTTGTTGTGGACTGAGCATTTACAAATTCAATTGTTTTCACAACACCGCCGTTTGCTTCCACAACATCCCGTCCGACAATTTTATCCAGCGCCCAGTCTGCACCTTTTACAAGCACATCAGGGATTAATTCGCTTATTATTTCCTTTGGTGTTGGTTCATCAAAGAGGGTAACATAATCAACAGCCTTCAGCCCTGCTAATATGTAGGCGCGCTCTTCTTGTGGAACAATAGGACGCTTTTCGCCTTTAATTAACCGAACGGAGGAATCACTGTTGAGTCCCAGAATTAAAGCATCGCCACATTCTCTGGCTTTATTCAGATAATCAACATGACCGGCATGAAGAATATCAAAACAACCATTTGTAAAAACTACCTTTTTCCCTTCCTGTTTCAGTCTTTTACGAATTTCAATTATCTCCTGCCTGCTTAGTAAGGCGCTCATTCTTTAGCCTTCATAACTGTTTCAAATAATTTATTAAGTTCTATCGGAACAATACCTACCTCTTCACAGACAATTCCCGCCGCATAATTAGCAAGATAACATGCTTCTAAAATATCAGCGCCTGCGGCAAGCGCCATTGTTAGGGTAGAGATAACAGTATCACCGGCGCCGGATACATCGGCAACCTTGCGGGCTTTTGTCGGCATTCTGCGTTCTTCCTTTTTTCCGTTTTCAAATACCGAAATTCCACCTTCGCCTAATGTTAACAAAATATATTTTGCATTTAATTTTTGCAATAGTTTATCGCCGGCTACAGATATGTCTTCCGAACTGCGAATTTTCATTCCGAGAACATCTTCGGCTTCTTTTCTGTTTGGTTTAAATACGGTTACATCCTTGTAAGCAAAAAAATTGTTAAACTTCGGGTCAACAGTAATAAGCTTCTTGTGTTTCTTTGCAAGCTCAATAACCTTTTCGATGAGTGAAGGTGTGAGCACTCCCTTATTATAATCCTGAAGAATAATCCCGTCAAGAGAGGATATTTTTGATTCTAAATATTTCAGTGCTTTATTCTGAATATCGCGGGTTATGTATGATGTGCTTTCTTTGTCAATTCTTACAACATGCTGGTTATGTGCAATAACACGCGTTTTGGTTGTTGTTGGCCTGTTGTCATCAATAATCAGTCCCTCACTTGATATATTTGCCTCGTTAACCAGAGAAGTAAAAATAGCTCCATAGTTATCCTGACCAATTACGCCAATAGGAAGCGGACTACCACCGAGTTTAACAAGATTATATGCTACATTCGCCGCACCGCCAAAGCGATAAAATTCATTATCAACTTCAATTACCGGAACGGGCGCTTCAGGAGAGATTCTGCGCACCTCTCCCCAAAAATAGCAATCGAGCATAAGGTCGCCTATTACGGCTATTTTTAATCCTTGAAAATTCTTTTTTAGTTCATTTAACCGCTTTTTCGAAATTGAAATCATTATCTATCCGGAATTGATTATCGTGAAATTATTACAGACAAATTTAAATAAATACACTGTAAGTTTTAGTGGAAAAAGCCTGGTGTGCAGTCTTAAGGTGTAAAAGTAATTCCTCAGGAGGAGTGATCAAACACAATCAACCACTTTCCTTCTAATAACCGGAAGATCAGTGAAAAACTGCCCTGCAGATCTCCTTTTGTTCTTTTTAATTGCCAGGAGCCAACAACCAATGCAGAGACCTCGTTAAAAAACTCAATACTGATTATTTCCATAGAAAGCTTGCCCATTGCTGAGGAATCGGGATAACTCTTACGATAATTATTCAAAGTTGTCTGCCAACCGTAAGTTAAACCTCTACTGCCAATAAATCGTAATGAATCAGACTTCCAATATCCGGACATATAACCCTCAAGATCTCCTCTGTTCCACGCCTCCTGTTGCAGGGTAAGTACTTTTCTGATTTCCGCTTCCGATTTTGATGAATGGTCGTGTTGTGCAAAAGCAATGATGGAAATCGAGAAAAAAACAAATGCAAAAATTTTTTTCACTTTTTTTACTCCATAAAAAAGGCAGCATAAAGCTGCCTTACCTTATCATTATAATCAGTTTCGTATTTTTATGTGCAGTTCTTTTAATTGCTGTTCATCAACACCGGAGGGACTTTCATCCATCAACGACATTCCACTGGCTGTTTTCGGGAATGCCATAACATCGCGTATTGACTGTGCTCCTGTAAAGAGCATTGTTAAGCGGTCAAAGCCAAACGCAATACCGCCATGCGGAGGAGCGCCGTATTGAAACGCATCCATAAGGAAACCAAATTTCTCGTGAGCTTCCTCATCGCTAAGACCTAATACCTGAAACATTTTTTTCTGCAATTCTGCATTGTGAATTCTGATACTGCCGCCGGCTATTTCATTGCCGTTTAATACTAAATCATAAGCCCGTGCTTTTACTTTAGCAGGATCTGTATCCATTAGTGGAATATCCTCCAGCAAGGGTGATGTGAATGGATGGTGCATTGCGAAATAGCGTTTTGATTCTTCATCCCATTCAAAAAGCGGAAAGTCGATAACCCAAAGAAGCCGCGGCTCTGCATCAGGTTTTATCAAATCTAATCGTCGTGCCATTTCTAATCGTAAATTTCCCATGAGGGAGAGAGTTTTCCATTTTGCACCGGAGAGAATAAAAATAAGATCGCCGGGTTCTGCCTTCATTTTTTCAATCAGTAATTTCTGTTCCGACTCACTCATAAATTTAACAGTTGGCGATTCAAGACCGTCAGACTTAACACGAATCCAGATAAGTCCGCCGGCTCCTAGTTTCTTCATCTGATCCGTCAATACATCAAGCTGATTTCTGGTGTATTCACCGCATCCCTTAGCAAGAAGTCCGGTAATAATACCACCTGAAGTAACAGCGTCTTTATATACCCTGAATTCAGAATTGACAAACACATCGTTGAGAGTAACCATCTCAAGATCAAATCGAAGGTCGGGTTTATCGGATCCATACTTTGTCATTGCCTCTTCAAATGTCAGGCGGGGTAACGGAAGGTGGAGTTCTCTATTAAGAATCTCAGCAAAAAACCTTTTCATAAGGCCTTCAACAATTTCAAAAATCTGCTCACGGTCGATAAAGGACATTTCAACATCTATCTGGGTGAATTCCGGCTGACGGTCAGCGCGAAGGTCTTCGTCCCTGAAGCACTTAACAATCTGAAAATATCTGTCCAAACCGGAAACCATGAGCAACTGTTTATAAGTTTGTGGCGACTGAGGAAGCGCATAAAATTTTCCTTTATGTAAACGGCTTGGTACAAGAAAATCCCTCGCCCCTTCAGGAGTACTTTTCATTAAAACCGGTGTTTCCACTTCAATAAAATTGTGCTCATCGAAATATTTACGGGTAATCTGATACATTTTATGTCGTAGCATAAGATTCCTCTGCATTTCCGGACGCCGTAAGTCCAGATACCGGTATTTAAGGCGAAGGTCTTCATGTGCATCGGTATTATCTTCAATCCGGAAAGGAGGTGTTTTTGCCTGATTTAATACCACAACTTTGTTCACTAATACATCAATCCTTCCGGTTTGTAAATTGTCGTTATCGGTTCCTTCAGGTCTGCGGCGAACGATTCCTTCAACCGAAATAACATATTCACTACGCAGTACCCTTCCTTCTATATGAGCCTGTTCATTAAATGAAGGTTCAAAAACAACCTGAGTAATACCGTAACGATCGCGCAACTCAATGAAAATTACCCCGCCAAGGTCGCGGCGCGTATCTACCCAACCATTCAGCACTACATTGAGTCCGATATGGCTTTCCCGTAATTCCCCGCAGGTATGTGTCCTGTTCTTAAAAAACATAAATAGAGTCAACTCCTTGAAAATAGAATCTGGATAAACTTTAAATTTAAACAATTTGAGAGCTCAGGCAAAGGACGGGAGCGGGAATAAAAAAGGGTAATCAAAAAAATTTTTAACCACTTTATAATATTGTCATTCTACGATTTTCAATTGTGCTATACTGAGGAGATTAAATCACCCTTTTCCTACCCGCGGCAATTGTTTTTTCTTCATTCTATTGTGCTATAAATTCTCCCCTCTCAAAAGTTTAGGAATTTAATTCATTTTAAGAAACCACATTTATTTACGAAGTTTAACTCCTGAATGGTACATTCATCATAAAGGGCACACATAAATCTCAATCTGCACACCATTTATTTCCCCTCTTTCTTGAATTATAACTTCCTGAAGAGTAACTTTCTGTTCTTACAATTAATATTCTTTGAAAACAGGACGATTCATGAACTTTGATTACGATGTGTTTATCATCGGTAGCGGACCGGGCGGCGAAGGCGCTTCAATGACCTGCGCCAAGGAAGGTAAGCGTGTTGCCGTATGTGACGATTATATTTATGTCGGCGGCAGTAATACTCATAAAGGCACAATACCAAGTAAAGCTCTACGCCATGCAAGCCAGATACTCCTCGATCAAAACAATCTTGATGGCGCTACTTTCCAACAGCTTCTTAAAAAAACTGAAAAAGTAATCAGAAGTCAGGTTGAACTGCGGCAAGGGTTTTATGTACGCAACTCTGTTGACCTAATTACAGGTCGTGCGAAGTTTCTTGATAAAAACACAGTAGAAGTAACTGAACATTCAGGACTGAAAAAGAAATACACCGCTGAATACTTTATAATTGCAACTGGCTCACGCCCGTATCATCCGCCTGATGTTGATTTTTCCCATCCCCGCATTGTAGATAGTGATAAATTGCTTGGCATAACCGAAAATCCCCGAACCCTTACAATATACGGCGCCGGGGTAATTGGGTGTGAATACGCATCTATTTTCCGTGGTTTGAGAGTAAAAGTAAATCTGGTTAATACCCGTAAACAACTTCTTTCGTTCCTTGATGATGAAATCATTGATGCGCTTGCCTATCATCTTCGGGAAAACGGCGTATTAATTAGGCACGGTGAAGAGTATGAAAAAGTAGAGGCAGATGACAAAGGCGTAACATTATACCTCAAATCGAATAAACAGATCCGAAGCGACTACCTGCTATGGGCGCAGGGCAGAACCGGTAATTCTCAAAACATGGGGCTTGAAGATCTTGGTATCGTCACCGATGAACGGGGTTCTATACCGGTAAATGAATATTATCAATCAGTTGTTCCGAATATTTTTGCCGTTGGCGATGTTATCGGATACCCCAGTCTTGCAAGCGCCGCATACGATCAGGGCAGATTTGCCGCACGGCATCTTATCTTTGGTGCCAGTAAAACTCTTCCTATTCTCGATATTCCTACCGGCATTTATACTCTTCCCGAAATCAGTTCAATCGGCTTAAACGAGCGTGAACTCACCGAGAAAAAAATTCCTTACGAGGTCGGTCACTCTTTCTTTAAGCATCTTGCCCGGGCACAAATAACCGGCAGAACTACAGGAATGTTAAAAATTCTATTTCATAGGGAAAATTTCAGCATTCTCGGAATTCATTGTTTCGGTTATGAAGCATCGGAAATTATTCATATTGGTCAGGCTATTATGTCTCAAAAGGGCGAAGGAAATTCAATCCTGTACTTTGTAAATACTACATTTAATTATCCAACTATGGCAGAAGCCTACCGTGTGGCGGCGCTTAACGGTATTAACCGGATAGAACTTAGCAGGCGGCAAAAGCAAGGTTTGTGATTTCTTCTGAAAAATGTTCGGTTTACTTATGATTCTGGAATCGACGAAGCAAAAAAAATTTATACAAGTGTATAACGATATAAAGCATCTTGAAATTGCATCGCTTCCATTTCCGGCATCGTTGCGCATAACAAACCAACTGCCATACTTCCCAAATCGATTTAACAGAGAATTTTTTCGCGGCAAGGCACGGTTTAATCCGGTTCTTCTTACTTGTTCGTGTACTCTTGCGAATCTGAATCACGAAAGAGATATTTCACTGTTGTGCAAACATCTTTCGGAATTCATAAATGCACATCTGAAAAGCTATGTAAGTCCTCTGACACTTCTTATTCTTTCTGCACAGTTAAAATATGGTCCTGAAACCCTATACCAACTGACAAATGAAATTATTTGCGGTGCAAAAACTCATTCTTTATGGATTAGTGTTTATCTTTTGGAAGATCTAATCTGGAAGAGGTATTCGTACAATTTATATGAAAAGCGTTGGGGTTTTGGCAAAGCTCCGAAAAATAAGGATGAAACTGAAGAAATAATTAATGAGAATAATCAGCACAAGTAGCCCGGTACTGCCTAAACCGGCACATTGGACAATATAAGAGGTACCCCGGGAAATAAAAGTAAATACAACACCCACATTGTAAGCCCAACAGAAAGCGGGATCGAGAGATTATCATCAGCAAATCCAAATGAAACATTTTCCACAATAGCACCAACTGCCGCCGCAATAATACCTATGAGATATTCGTTAGGATGATAGAGAAGTTTTGGTGTAAAAAATACTACAATAACAGCACTGAAAAAAAAGCCCAATGTGCCTTCAAGGCTTTTTGAAAGGAACCTGTGCTTTCCATATTTTCTTCCGATAAGTGCGGCCAGAGTATCACTGATTATAAGAATAGTAAAACCGGTAATAAAAAGAACTTTAGGAAATATCACCACACACACTAAAGCGCTGAGAAAAACATAAGTTGCGCCATTGAGATTTTTCTTTTTATCATCAAGTTCATGCTGTCTCATTATTGAACCGAATAAACTAAGAATTACTTTAGCTATTGCGGGAGAATAATACCTGCCAATATCCAATATGAGAGCCACAATGGAAAAGAAAGCCAGAATCTCAATTGCCTGTTTTCGGGTGATGAAATAATAGATAATTGGTATGGATAAACTACAGAGATGGATCATCTTTCGGATGATCTCATCTCTGTATTCAATAGTTCCGTGGTCAGTTTGATTCATTTTGAGGAGTGGTATCTGCCGGTTTTGTCCTTTGTTCCATTAATTTTTTTACATGTTCCGGAATTTCCTCATTCCCGTTCTTTGGAACAGGCGGCAGTTCCTCACCTCTCATAAGGCGGTCGATTTCTTCAGAATCAAGAATTTCGCGTTCAAGTAGTTCTTTTGAAAGTTTATGGAGCAAGTCCATATTTTCCGAAAGTATGGTTTCTGCCCGTTTCATACATCCGTTCACTATACTACGAATTTCATCATCTATCTCTATAGCGGTTTTTTCAGAATAGTCTCTATGCTTCTGAATTTCCCTGCCGAGGAAAATTTCTTCTTCTTTCGCACCATAACTCAATGGTCCAAGTTTTTCACTCATACCCCATTCACAAACCATTTTACGGGCAATATTAGTAGCTTTTTCAATATCGTTACCCGCTCCTGTAGTATAATGGTTGAATACAATTTTTTCGGCAGCGCGGCCGCCTAAAGCATAAGTAATCATAGCGAGCAGATATTCGCGTGAATAAGTATGTTTTTCATCCATTGGCAGATAACTGGTAACACCAAGCGCTCTGCCACGGGGAATAATAGTAACCTTATGAACCGGATCCGCTTCGGG
Source organism: uncultured Ignavibacteriaceae bacterium (assembly GCA_964438715.1). GTDB lineage: Bacteria > Bacteroidota > Ignavibacteria > Ignavibacteriales > Ignavibacteriaceae > CAYTLQ01. The sequence continues at coordinate 4,397 of CAYTLQ010000261.1, read as the reverse complement.
TATTTTTTTAGCAACGAGAACATGTCCTATCTCATGGTACGCAGTCGTTTTCTTTTCATTCTCAGAGATAATCATGCTCTTTCGCTCCATACCCATCATAACTTTGTCCTTTGCTTCCTCGAAGTCTTCCATACCAACACGACTTTTATTTTTTCGTGCCGCAAGCAAAGCCGCTTCATTGACGAGGTTCGCAAGCTCTGCACCTGCGAGTCCCGGTGTGCCCTTTGCTAAAACTTCTAATTTTACATTTGAATCTAATGGAATTTTACGGGTATGTACTTTTAGAATACCTTCCCTTCCTTTTACATCCGGTCGGTCAACAACAACCTGACGGTCAAATCTTCCCGGTCTCAACAAAGCAGGGTCAAGTACATCGGGTCGGTTAGTCGCGGCAATGATAATTACGCCACTGTTCTGCTCAAAACCATCCATCTCTACGAGCAGTTGGTTAAGAGTTTGTTCGCGTTCATCATGTCCACCGCCAAGTCCGGCTCCACGATGACGACCCACAGCATCAATTTCATCAATGAAAATTATACATGGTGCGTTTTTCTTACCCTGATCAAAAAGATCGCGGACACGACTAGCACCAACACCCACAAACATTTCAACGAAATCAGCACCACTTATTGAGAAAAATGGCACTCCCGCCTCGCCGGCAACAGCCCGGGCAAGCAAAGTTTTTCCCGTTCCCGGAGGTCCAAGTAAAAGTACACCGCGGGGAATCTTACCTCCGAGTTTCTGAAATTTTGAGGGCTCCTTTAAAAATTCAATTACTTCTTCGAGTTCTACCTTTGCTTCATCAGCGCCGGCAACATCCCTAAATGTTACTTTATTTCCGGACTGACTGATAAGTTTCGCCTTGCTTTTACCAAAAGTAAAAATACCTCGCGAGTTACCGCCGGTTCCCTGCATTCTACGCATAAACAAGATGTATGCCCCAATAATTAACAACCAGGGAATCATGGTTATCAAAAGGTTCATCCACTCACTCGATTGTTTATCGAAGGAGTAATCAATTCCTTTAGCTTTCCAAAGTTCTTCCTGATCTTTGATTATCGGCTCGGGTAAATACACCGAAATCATACGAACCTTACGATCGTTGATAAGTTCTTCTGAACGAAGTTCAGCCTTAAAATAAAAATCGTTAATGTCCGATTTCGTAACTATTGCTTTGCTTATCTTATCGTTTTCGAGCAACTCGAGATATTTATTATACTGAATTTCAACATACGATCCGTTCCCCGATTTTAACATCTGTATAACAATTACGGCGCCAACCAGAAGGGCACCCCATACAAATACCATTCGTATAATTTTCGACCAATCGAAGTTATCGTCACCTCTATTGTCGTTATTACGATTTTGTTGTTTGTTTTTCGGGTCGTTATTTTTCGAATTTTCTTCCATATACCAATATATGTTTGTTTTGTCCTCTTTCAAGTTTTTTCTCCATCTGAGCATAATGCATAAATGTCCCGTAAATTCCTGTATTTCTGTGCATAGTCCAGTCCATAGCCAATCACAAATTTATCGGGAATATTAAAGCCAATATAATCAATTTTTACATCATACTTAATACTATTCGGCTTAACCAAAAGCGAAGCCACTTTCATACTGGCAGGATGATGACCACCTATCAGGTCCTCAACAAATTTTATTGAAAGTCCTGAATCCACTATATCTTCTACTACAATTACATCTCTGCCGGTGATATCACAGTTTAGATCTTTTAGCATACGCACCCTGCCGCTCGAAATTTTTTCATCCCCGTAACTGGAAAGTTTCAGAAAATCAATTTCACACTCACCGGGATATCTTTTCACGAGATCAGACATAAAAAGCACTGCACCATTCAGAATCCCAATAAAAACCGGTGTTTTGTCTCTGTAATCAGAAGCTATTTCAAGACTTAATTTTTCCGTTCGTTCCTGAATTTCAGCTTCACTAAGTAAAACTTCAAATACATCTTTACCAATTACGAGTTTATTCATTTATCATCCACTCCATTTTCAATATTATTTGAGAGTGTTCCGTTACGCGTACTCTGTTATCAGCACGCTGACCAATTACCCAAAGAATTTTTTCAGAATCTTCCAATACAGGCTGATACTTTTTTTCACCCGGCGGTACTTTATTATCCGTAAGGAGATCTGAAACTTTTTTCCTTCCTCTCATACCAAAAGGGAAAAAAACATCGCCCTCACGCCAAATGCGAATTTTCATATCGCCCCGTATCTTTGAACCATCAATATATTCAATATTTTTATCGTTAACAGGTATAAAACTACTTCGTTCAACTTTTTTTACCCTGAGAAAATGTTTTCCAAACTTCACTTTTTTCCCAAGAAATACAGCGATTTCTTTTTGATAAGTTTCTGCCTCTTTCCGGTAAAGTAGAATGGAATTATGTTCTCTTAAACAAAAAACACCGGATTTCAGTTCAGCACCCGAACCACTTTTTTTCTTCACTGTTTCAAGAATTTTCGCCACATCATCAAAATTCAGGTTTACCTGAAGATTCTCTTTTACTGATGAAATAATTATTTGCTGTTGAATAAACCGGGGTAAAGACAGGAATCGTTCCAAAGTAAGGATGATCTTACTATCTTCTTTAATACTGATATTTTCTGTCTCTCTTGCTACTATTTCCTGCACAAATTCCGTGAAATCTCTCATCACCGTCGTAAGGCGAAGTAGCGACTTTTCGACCGATGGGTTTATTCTTTCTTTAATTTCGGGTATGAGTCTGTTTCTTATGTAATTCCGACGATATAGTTCATCTACATTGGTTTCATCTGTCCGGTAATGGATATGATGAGATGTTAAATATTCCAGAATATCGGACTTCGTAATTTCCAACAACGGCCGGATTACATTATTAAGAACCGGTGCAATACCGGTAAGACCTTGCAAACCGGTTCCGGCTAAAATATTCATTAAAACTGTCTCAGCATTATCATCACTATGATGTGCGGTTGCTATCTTATTGAAATTGTTTTTTTGTGCGATCTCCGTAAATATCTTGTAACGGATTTCATGACCCGCTTCCTCTATCGACAAACCCTTCCTGCGTGCATAACTTTTCACATTTTTTTTATCGGAAAAGTACTGCACATTCAACCGTGAACAGAACTCACGGCAGAATTTTTCATCTTCAATACTGGCCGCACCGCGAAGCGAATGATTTATATGTATTGCACCTAATTCACATTGAAGCAAAGGGCGTAACTTTATTAACAATGCAAGTAAAAAAACTGAGTCAGGTCCCCCACTTAACCCAACAAGGACATGGTCTCCGGGTGCAATCATCCCATATTTACGGATCGTACGAAGCACATTTTGTTCTATTGTTTTTTTTAGTAGCCGAGTTCTTTTAGCCATTCAGGGGTTATCTTCGATTTTTCAGGTACAGTGCTCAGGGCACGCTGTATATATTTGCCTAGAATATCAAACTCAAGATTTACCGAATCACCCGGTTGCTTGTGAGAGATAATAGTTTCATTCCATGTTTGATTGATAATTGCAACACGAAATGTGTACTGTTTTACATCGGCTAAGGTAAGACTGATTCCATCGACTGCAATAGAACCAACGGGAACAAGTAATGCTGAATATTCCGACGGATAGTTTATTTCCACTTCATGGCTGGCGCCTAATTTCCGCACTGCAGAAATAATCCCGGTGCAATCTACATGTCCTAATACAAAATGACCACCAAGCCTCGAATCTGCCCGCAAAGATCTTTCAAGATTAACTTTACTACTGGTAACAAGCGTACCAAGATTTGTTTTCTGTAATGTCTCTTCAACAGTTTCAAATAAAAAAACAGTGGAATCAAAAGAAGTAACCGTTTGGCAAACCCCGTTAACATTGATACTATCGCCTGTTTTCATATCGGTTAATACTTTTGAAGCACGAACCTGAAACAAATACCCCCCGCCTATAGGCTTCTTTGAAACTACCGTACCAATTTCTTCAACAAGGCCTGTAAACATCTCTAACCTTTCCGCAAATCGAACATTACATCATCACCAAAGCGTTCAATTTTATTAAAACGCCATTTCTGTGCCCGTGAAAGATTTGAAATACCCAGATCACCAATTGCAGGCAGACCCTTGCCGAGCAATTTTGGAGCAATAAACATGCGTATTTCATCTGCAAGTTTGTCTCGTAAAAAATTAGTAAATAACCGGCTTCCCCCTTCCACCAATAAAGACGAAATTTTTTCTTTTCCTAATAAGCGAAGTGCCTTAGAAAGATCAATATTTCCATCTGAATTAGTTTCACAAAATAACACTTTAACGCCTCTTTTTTCGAGTTCGTGACGTTTGCGTACCTTTTTTTTATTCGCGTTTGAGGTATTAAGTACTATATTTTTTTCCGGATTCACTTTT
>CAYTLQ010000260.1:0-10020 GCA_964438715.1 uncultured Ignavibacteriaceae bacterium | reverse complement strand
TACCAAGACAACACACTACCGCATCCCCTTTAATATCTTTAAATGTTTCAGGTTTTTCAAAATCAACCAGGACAACGGATGCTTTATCGGGAATTGGAATAATTTGTTTTCTTACAGGTAGTATTAACTGTTTAATATCCGGATTTACCGATAATTTCCTGACAAGTGTTTTACCGGTAAGACCGGTGGAACCATAAATGACAATGGTTTTCATTTTGTGATTATTTTTGTTTTATTGACAAAGGTACATTGTTTTCGAAAGTAACCTTACCAAATTGAAGAAAGAAACCGATTTTGCAATATACAAATCAAAAACTATCACATACAGCAGAAGGAATAAATTCATTAAGATTCATTAAATCTCTGAGGCTATTGGGTGAGAAGTAAAGAAGCAACAATTATGGATTCAGGAGAAGTTTGATATCATTTCATTATCTGGCACAGGACTCGTAATTTTCTATATGCTCTTTTAAAAATTACAGAACGAGGCAATAAATGGACATTAAAAACAAAACTGTATTGGTTCTCGGGGGTTGGGGATTAGTGGGAAATGCTGTTGTACGAATACTCATGACTGAAAACCCCAAACCAGTCATCGTCACATCCTTGAAAAAAGAAGAAGCATTAGAAGCAGTTGAAAAACTCAGAGTAGAGTGCCCCGGTCGGTCTAAAAACTATTTTGTACCGTGGTGGGGAAATGTACTAGTAAGGGAGGAGTTTAAGGATAAAGACAGAAATGAACTCTTATTAGATAACCGCTCACGAAAAATTCTTATGCAAGATACTCTTGAGGAGCTCAACAGTGATATATTAAACAATTCAGCTCTTTATAAACTTATCGTAAAATATAAACCAGAGATAATTATTGATTGTATTAACACTGCAACAGGTATTGCATATCAGGATGTTTATACAACATACAAACGAATTAAACACAAAATGGCACATAATGCGGACTATGACGAACTCGCTAAGGAAACAGAAACCCTGTTATGCACTATGTATATTCCACAGCTCATCCGACATATACAAATATTGTACAATGCGATGCACGATGCCGGAACAAAATTGTACTTCAAAATCGGAACATCGGGCACCGGCGGTATGGGTCTGAACATACCTTATACACATAGTGAAGAAAAACCTTCACGCGTTCTTCTCAGCAAGTCGGCGGTTGCAGGAGCACATACATTACTGTTGTTCTTAATGGCTCGTACCCCTGATTCTGCGATAACTAAAGAGATTAAACCTACGGCGGCAATTGCATGGAAACGAGTTGAATTCGGTTCAATTAAGAAGCGGGGAAAAGAAATAGAACTGATTGATGTTCCGTATGAATCTGCAATACCACTGCAAGGCAAGTATAAATTTGATCTCGATACCCCTTTTACAAAAAAGAATGGTTATCTTCGTTCGGTATTTATTGATACCGGAGAAAACGGAATTTTTTCAAGAGGCGAATTTGAAGCAATTACTGCCCAGAAACAAATGGAATTTGTAACGCCCGAAGAAATTGCAGAGAATATTATTTTCGAAATTAAGGGAGGTAACACGGGGCATGATGTTATCAATGCGCTTGATAACGCAACACTTAATCCAAGTTACCGTGCAGGATATATGCAGCATTTTGCTGTTGAGAAGATGGCACAACTTGAGAAGGAACATAATGTTTACTCGGTTGCATTTGAAATGCTTGGACCTCCACGGCTTTCAAAGTTACTTTACGAAATTCATCTTTTAAGGCTCCTATTTGGAACGATGAAAAGTATAATAAAGGCAAAACCAAAGGAAATGTCGGTGAAGTGCGAGGAGTTGCTTAAATCTGATAATAAACTTCGTTCAGAAATTTTATCTATTGGCATTGGTATTCTTACCCCCGATGGGAAAAACCTCTTACGAGGTAATTCGTTAAAAATACCGGTAAAGACGGGTGATAATGAAATACCGCTCGATGAAAAGAAAATTGAGGCATGGGCTCATGATGGCTGGGTAGATTTAAGAGAAAGTAATATGAAGCTATGGCAAAAACGCCTGCGGGCTCTTATGAAGGAAGCCGACTCATTCCCTGCTGATGATACAAGTTCATTACATGTTCGTACAAAATCCTATTGGAATAACTACGAACAAATTGATATAGGCAGGGTGGTTAGCTGGTTGTTTATTAATGAGGAAAAAGGTCGTAGAATGAAAGACTAATATATCACTCATTAGTAATTATTGTGCGGGCAGAAAATACATTCTGCCCGTTTTTATTTATAAGAAATCCGGTAAATTTTTCCGGCATAATCATCAGATACAAGCAGGCTTCCGTCAGGCATAACAAGAACATCAACCGGCCTTCCGGAAACTTTTTCATTCTTCAACCATCCCTCAGCAAATATTTCATACTTAATAACATTATCTCCATCAAGGACAATTCGGGTTACACGATATCCGATTTTACTGCTTCTGTTCCATGATCCGTGCTCAGCGATAAAAATATTATTTTTATATTCCTCGGGGAACATTGTTCCGGTATAAAAACGCATTCCAAGCGCTGCAACATGAGATCCCAATTCCTGACGGGGTACTGTGAACGAATTACGATAATCTTTTTTCCCAAATTCCGGATCGGGAATATTTTTCCCGTGCAGAAACGGAAAACCAAAATGAAGCCCTGCAACAGGTGCACAGTTTAACTCATCAGGAGGCAAGTCATCACCAAGCATATCCCTTCCATTATCGGTAAACCATAGTTGTTGTGTTTCGGGATGCCAGTCGAAACCAACAGTATTTCTAACACCCGATGCAAATATTTCTTTTCCCGAGCCATCGGGATTTATCCTTGTAATTGATGCATAGATACTATCATCTTCCAGACAAACATTGCATGGTGCTCCTACCGGAACATAAAGTTTGTCATCCGGACCGAATGCAATAAATTTCCAGCCGTGGTGCCTGTCGGAAGGGTAACTATCATTTACAATAACCGGGTGGGGAGGATTATCCAGTCTGCTGAGAATATTATCAAACCTGATAATACGGTTTACTTCGGCAACAAAAAGGTTTCCGTTGCGGAATGCAACCCCGTTTGGCATATTTAGTCCGCTGGCAATTGTAATAACTTTATCAGCGAAAAAATCTTTATTTGTATCAACAACAGCATATACTTTCCCGGCGGTTCTGGTTCCGACAAATAATACGCCCTCGGGAGAAAGACAAAGTGAACGGGCATTTTCAATATTCTCGGCAAAAATTGTTATAGAAAAGCCAGGAGGTAGCCTGATACCCTCAACTGCTTTTTGGGCTTGCAACTCAGTGCCGTTTTTACACCCGATAATATGGAATAGAAGAAGGATTGCTGTTGTTAGTAGTTTCATTGTGAAGAATTAAAAATTTATAAGAAATTGTATAACAGAAAGATAAAAGATAGTAAGTTGATAAATAATAAAATTTTTCTTACTAAGGTTCTAAACTTTTCGAGGGAAACATGGAAATAGTATTTTTACTTGTGGGAATAGCCGCTGGAGTCGCGGCATGTTATTTTGCAATTAAGGGCCGATTAATTTCCGAATATGAACGCGGAAAAAGCGAAACAATTATTGAATTAGAGAAGATCAAAGAGAGGGAAATTCAAAAAGATCTGAGCCTTAAGGAAGCACGCGCCGAAATTGCAGAGCAGAAAATGCAATATCTTAACCTGCGACAGGCATTCGAAGATGAAAAGGCACAGGTTGCATCGCTAAAGACGGTTGCTTCCAGAGTTTCCGAACTTGAAGCAGTTCTTGCCCAGCGTGAAGCAGAAAAGGATGATATTACTCAGAAATACACTCAAGCACAGGTGGAGGTTTCTCGCCTGAAGACAAAACTTGAGGAGCAGGAGGTACAGTATCAGGAACAATTGAAAATATTTCGTGAGGCAGAACAAAAACTGAGTGATGCGTTTAAGGCATTATCGGCTGAAGCTCTTAAATCGAATAATGAGAGTTTCCTCAATCTTGCAAAAGCAACCCTTGAAAAGTATCAGCAAGCAGCGAAAACCGATCTTGACCAGCGGAGTAAATCAATAGACGAGCTGGTGAAGCCACTTAAAGAAACACTCGATAAAACAAGTGAACGACTTAATGAAATAGAAAAATCAAGAGTTTCTGCCTACAGCGCTATCAGTGAGCAGATTAAAGCCCTCAATGAAAGTCAAATTGCCTTGAAGAACGAAGCAGGGAATCTGGTAAAAGCTTTGAGACAGCCTGTCGTTCGGGGCCGCTGGGGTGAAATTCAATTACGCCGCGTGGTCGAAATGGCAGGAATGATAGAATACTGCGACTTTGTCGAGCAACACTCCACAAGTACAGAAGACGGAAGGCTGCGTCCTGATTTAATTGTTAAGTTACCGAATAATAAGTTAATAATTGTTGATGCAAAAGCTCCTGTTCAGGCGTACCTCGATGCACATGAGGCTAAGACTGATGAAGAGAAAATGCAATATCTTGCCACATTTGCCGGTCATATCAGGACACATATAACAAACCTTAGTTCTCGGCAATATTGGAATCAGTTCAGTTCTTCTCCCGAAATGGTAGTTCTCTTTCTTCCCGGTGAAATGTTTTTCAGCGCCGCATTGCAACAGGATGGCTCACTTATTGAATTTGGCGTTGACCGTAAGGTAATTCTTGCCACTCCTACGACTCTTATCTCTCTGCTAAAAGCAGTTGCATACGGATGGAGGCAAGAACAATTAGCAAAAAATGCGGAACAAATTAGTTCGCTCGGAAAAACTCTTTATGAGAGAATACTTAAACTGGCAGAGCATTTCGGGAACATCCGTGACGGCATTCAAAAAACTGCTGATGCCTATAACAGTGCAGTCGGGTCTCTTGAAAACAGAGTTTTGGTCTCTGCCAGAAAATTCAAAGAATTGGGAGCCTCTTCTGATGCGGAAATAGAGCCACTGCAGAAAATTGATAGCTCATTGCGAAGTCCTGATTTACCGTTTAAGGAATAAAAAATTGCCGGTAATCCTGTTACAGATTTTTCATTACCGGCATAAAAAATTATTCCGAAACAGGTACTACAGTTATCTTTTTAGAGGTATCGAAGCGTAGAACTTTGTTATTGTTTGCGGGAACAGTTCGTAAGAAAGCATAAATTGCTTTCAGGTCTATATCCGTCATACCTGCATACATAGTCCATGGCATCGGAGTATTAAAATCTTCCGGTGCGACTGAAATAGATCGGGAACTATCTGAGTCATACGCTTTAAATCTGTTGACAAAATCTTGTTCGGTCCATCTCCCTATTCCATTGTCATTGTCGGGTGAAATATTTGCGGAAGATACTACACCTCCGGGAAACTGAAATTTCATTCCACCTGCATACTCCATACCCTTAATGTATTCACCTTTTTCCATAGGCGTATGGCAGTCAGCACATCCTGCAATGCGGGCTAAGTATTTTCCATAAGCTACGACATTCGAAGTATCAACCGCTTCGGTAGGCTTATATGATTTAAGAGGAATAGTTTTTACAATTAAATTCATCGGAAAATTTAGCGAAGACTCTTTTGTATCACGCTGAATTGTTTCAAGATTGCGTAAGTAGGCTATAAGTGAATATGCATCCTCCTGAGTTAATTGATTATACGAAGGATATGGCATTATCGGAAACATGGCTTTACCTTCGCGTGTAACACCTTGCGTTATTGCACGCAAGAGTTCACCATCGGAATAATTTTTTAGCCTATGGGGGGTAATATTTGGAATATAAATTTTCCCGGGAACACCACCAATAAATTCGTCGAAATAATCACCGCCACCACCATAGGTCCCGGGTTTGGGAGGCGCCGAATATTTGCTCCAATCGCGAATTGAGTGACAATCAATGCAAACGGTAACATGATTGGCAAGATATTCACCTCTCGCAAGGCGGGCGGGAGTAATTTCAACTTTTATATCTTTTGGAGCATCAACATCTGGAAATGATAAAGTAAAATAGATGAAAAGAGCTCCCACAATAAGCAGGATAACCAAAACCGTTATCCCAAAATACTTAATGAACCGCATAAGTACTCCTATTTTGTTTAGGGTTAAAAACTTAAATCTACTGGATTTCGCAGGAGGGTGTTGTTAACTTAGGATAAACGGTAGATTTAGATGATTATAATAACTATTTAGAAAATTAATAAAAAAATAATAGCGGTAATGTAGTTATATTTCGGATATTTTGAATAATTTTTAAATTAAAGAATACCATTGCCTCAAGTCCACTCCATGAAGAAGGTATTTGAAAATCTGAGCAAGTGAATACCAAATTCAATTGTTGGGGTGGCGGGTATCACATAATGAATATGTAAAATTTACTTAATTCTGTTAAATTTGTGAGTCAAGCGGGAGTTGATTTACTTTTTTAATTTATTAATTTATCAAAATCTTTTAAACCCTATCAATAAACTGTCCATCTTTATTAGATGGTGTAAAAAATCGGTGCGTCATGGATCTTAATCTTTTATTGGAAGAATTGCAAGCAAAAATCAGAGACAAGGCATTTTTTGAACTTGCAAATAAATTTAAGGAAAGCATACGAACTGCTCAAGGTTTTACCAAGGAGGAGAAGAGCGAGTTTTATAAGAGATACAAACATCTGCTCGATGAGCGAAATGCATGGGAGGAAAATTTAAAGAAAGAGAAAGAGCAGTACATCTTTGAATTGGGCTATTTGCTGGATGTGATCGAAAGAAAAGTTGAGCTTACAGAGTTTGCGGAAGAAGCTAAACTTTTTGACCGTGAATTTCGTAAGGTAAAGGATGTTCAGAGTGAAGCAAAAGAAAAGCTCTGGGAGCGTTACCAGTCCATTTGGCAGAAGAGAAAGGAATTTCTTGAATCAAAAAGAAGTCTTTCGGGCTCAGTTAAAGAACGCTATGAAAAAGAAATAGTTGATTTTGATTTCAGCTTTGGTGGTGCTCCTGAATTAAAGCCGGATAGTAAATGGGAAAAAATAGGTGAGCACATTCGGCAAGCCAGAGAAAACCTGAAAAATATTCGTAAGAGAATCAGCGACGACGCAAATTTACTTTCTCCCGAAAAGCGTGCACTATTTTCAATGATAGACACTTTTCGTGATAAAATAAAAGAAGCGGAAGAACTGACATTTAATAATCATGGCGCAAGAGCGGCAGAATTGTTTGAACAGACAAGGAAGGCTCTTGAAAATGCCTCCACTGTACAGTATGTTCGAATTTTACAGGAAGCTCAGACAGAGATGCGAAATCTCTGGTTAAGAAAAGGTGACAAAGAAAAATATCTTGAAAAAATTGATGAATTATGGGGCGCTCTTAAGGAAAAGAAAAAACAACGCAAACAGCAGTTCGAAAACTGGCTCGAAAAACAGCGTGAGGGACTTGAAAAACTTAGATCCGTTAAACTGAAAGCTGAGGATGGACTGGCAAGAATTCGCAAGAATCTGGAAGATAACCGAACACGATTGCCCGAGGCAAGAACAGATGAACACAGGCAGAGGATAGAATCCTGGATAAAAGAAGGTGAAGAAAAAGAAGCCGACATTCTGCGCTCTATTGCGGACATTGATAAAAAAATAGCAGAGATTGAGCATAAGTTAAAACGGCATAATACTAAAGCACCATCTTCTACAGAAGAGGTTAATAATCAGGAGGATTCAGATAATTCGTCAATTTCAACCTCTGCCGAAAACGCTGATGTGCAAAATGTGAATTCACATCCCGACGATTCTTTAACAAGTGATGAATCGGAGTCCTCAACAGAAGATACTGACGCTAAACGAGAATAAAGCGTAGCGCAAATAAGAAACATTTTCTATAAAAATTTTTTCTGGATGAAATATGAGAAGTCATGAAATAGACTATAAAATCATCGGCGATGATATGCAGATTGTTGAAGTTGAGTTAGACCCCGGCGAAACTGTTATAGCAGAAGCAGGAGCAATGAATTGGATGGAGGATGGTATCGCTTACGAGGCAAAAATGGGAGATGGCACCGATGCTGATGAAGGATTATTAGGAAAATTGTTCAGTGCAGGTAAAAGGGTTCTGGCGGGCGAATCTCTATTTCTTACACACTTTACAAACCATGGTTCCGGAAAACGGAGGGTTGCATTTGCCGCTCCGTATCCCGGAAAAATAATTCCGATAAATTTGCCTGAATTCGGAAATGACCTTCTGTGTCAAAAGGATTCGTTTTTATGTGCCGCTCTGGGTACTAAAACTTCTATTGCCTTTACCCAGCGTTTCGGTGCTGGATTGTTTGGCGGTGAAGGATTTATTTTGCAACGACTTCAGGGCGACGGAAAGGCATTCATTCATGCCGGAGGTACTGTAGTGAGAAAAGAATTAAATCATGAAATGCTTCGTGTGGATACCGGATGCCTTGTTGCTTTTACTCAGGGAATAGATTATTCAATAGAAAGAGCCGGCAACCTGAAATCTATGTTTTTCGGCGGAGAGGGGTTGTTTTTTGCCACTCTTAGAGGAACCGGTACAGTATTTTTGCAAAGCCTGCCATTTTCCCGTCTGGCTGATAGAATCCTTAAGCATGCACCATCTGCTTTAGGTTCCTCGAAAGAAGAAGGTTCAATTTTAGGCGGTCTTGGTAGAATTATTGACGGGAATTAGATATTAAAATTTTAATTTAAAGTTAAAATGGCTGTATCAATCTGAAAACTGATACAGCCAATTTTTTACCTGGTGATGAAGTTAGAATCTGCAATCACCTAAGCCACGACCATTCCATCTACGACCATAAAATTGTCCGTCGTTATTATCTCTGCCGCCTCTTCCACCATAGAGAAACCACCCCGGATAATCTTCCAGAATTTTCTTCTGTTTATCGGTTAGCAAATTATAAATGTCCATTTTATGGTTTGCCTGTGCAGTGCGTATTTTGTCCTGAATTTTTCCGACGGATTCAACAGACGCAATGTACTTTGCTCTATCAACATTACCGGATTCAGTGATATTTTTTACATCGAGCCGCGCTTTCTGAAGAGAAGCCCTAAGGTCAATCATAGTGTTCTGGTGTTTGTTGCGTAATTGATCTATCTGCTTCTCCTGCTCATCGGTTAACTCCAGTTTTTCATGGATTTTATTTTTTCTCCATTGATATCTTCCAGGTTGGGCAGTTATTTCTGAAATAAATCCTGCAGATATAAGCAAGAATATAACAAGAGCAAAAAATGACTTTTTCATAACATATTCCTTAAATGTTTTTGTGATTGCGTTTTCTGAAATTTGGACACAGACATTCGGAAAAAGGTTTAAAGAAATCGAACACTAACAGGGTGTACGACAAAATGGTCGAAAATAAACTGTTCTAATCGCAAGTCGTAGATCCTCTGGATTGTTAAATCCTCCGGATTGAAAATCCTCTGGATTGTTAATCCGTTGGTCTGTTAGCTAACGGACTAACGAACTAACGGACAAAGCCACAATTATTTCACCCTTTCAGGGTTTTCAGGTTACGAAGGATATCTGTTGTTATAAAACTATCACCCTTTCAGGGTTGGGTGTATGATAAAATCGAAGATCCTCTGGATTTTTAAATCCTCCGGATTGAAAATCCTCCGGATCGAAGATCCGTTGGTTAACGGATGGAACATCCTCTGGATTTTTAAATCCTCTGGATCGTAGATCCTCCGGATTGTTAAATCCTCCGGATTGAAAATCCTCTGGATCGAAGATCCGTTGGTTAACGGATGGAACATCCTCCGGATTGACTTAGTTTTTGCAATCTATCCGGAGGATTTACAATTACCGAAATGTCGTACACCCCTCTAACAGCCTGTTAATTATTGATGGTAAAAAAGTAGTATTTTAAACCAATTGGTATTTTGTATTGTCAAACCGTTGTATAAGTTAAGAGAAGAATGCCCGAAGAAACTACTGATGCTGACCTCGTAATGGAATTTCTCAATGGGGATCAGAAAGCTTTTAACACAATAGTTGATAAATATTATCAGCGGATTTACTGGCATGCCCGAAGGATGACAGGAAACCATTATGACGCTGATGATGTT
>CAYTLQ010000259.1:0-2687 GCA_964438715.1 uncultured Ignavibacteriaceae bacterium | reverse complement strand
CAGTGAAAGGACCAAAGGGGGAGTTAACCCGTGAATTTCATCCAAATATTACACTTAAAATGGAGAATGGTGAAATAACCGTAACCCGTGAGAATGACTTAAAAGAAAATCGTTCCTTACACGGTTTAACAAGGGCTTTATTGCAGAATATGATTGTTGGTGTTCAGGAAGGATTTACAAAAACATTAGATATCGTGGGCGTTGGGTATAAAGCGGAAATGAAAGGTGCAAACCTTTTTCTCACATTAGGTTATTCACATCCCATTTACTTTATGCCACCTGCCGGAATTACTTTACAGACACCTGCTCCGGTTCAGATAGTTGTCAGTGGAATAGATAAGCAGTTAGTTGGCCAGGTTGCGTCGAAAATCCGATCTTTCAGAAAACCCGAGCCGTATAAAGGTAAAGGTATAAAGTATTCTACTGAAAAGATCAGAAGAAAAGCTGGTAAAACTGCCGGTAAGTAAAGGAGTATAGTTAGGATGTTTAATAAAAATTCAGTAACCAGACAGAGATCAAAAATTAAGATCAGAAAAAAAATTTCTGGTAGTCCCGAAAAGCCAAGACTTTCTGTTTACAGAAGTCTTAATAATATTTATGCCCAGATGATTGATGATACAACAGGCGTAACATTAGTTTCCGCATCATCTTTGGATAAAGAGTTGGAAGGCGCGTTGAAAGAGGCAAAAGGAAAAATATCAAAGAGTAAGTTAGTTGGTAATCTTTTGGCAAAACGGGCGCTTGAAAAAAATATAAGTACAGCGGTTTTTGACCGTAACGGTTACAGATACCACGGCAGAGTGAAGGCAATTGCTGATGCTATCCGTGAGGGTGGTATCAAGTTCTAAAACTTTGCCGGATCGTCTAATGGTAGGACAGCGGCCTTTGGAGCCGTATGTGGAGGTTCGAATCCTCCTCCGGCAGCTTGCTTAATGAATTAAAAATGGAGAATTAGGAGAATTAAGTGAAAAATGTACGCACCATAAAAGCTCAGGGAGTTGAAGACCTAAAGGATAAAGTGGTCTATATCAATCGTGTAGCTAAGGTAGTAAAAGGTGGTAGAAGATTCAGTTTCAATGCGATTGTAGTTGTTGGTAACCAAAAAGGAATTGTGGGTATCGGTCTCGGGAAAGCCAATGAAGTGACTGATGCCATTACCAAAGGAACTGAAGATGCGAAGAAAAACCTTGTGCAGGTTTACTTACATAAATCTACTATACCTCACCCGGTTATTGGAAAATACGGAGCAGGTAAAGTTCTTTTAAAACCTGCGTCTCCCGGAACTGGTCTTATAGCCGGTGGTGGTGTTCGTGCAGTGCTTGAGTCTGCAGGAGTACAGGATGTTCTTACCAAATCACTTGGTTCCAGCAATCCTCATAACACCGTTAAAGCCACACTAAATGCGCTTTTAAACTTAATTGATGCCAAGAAAATGGCAAAGAAGCGTGATATGACTTTACAAGAATTGTTTGCATAGAGAGTTAGTGATGTCAAAAAAATTAAAAATCACACAAATTAAAAGTGTTATTGATCGGCCTGAAGACCAGAAGCGAACAATAAAAGCTCTCGGACTCGGACGCCCTTCATATACGAAGATTCACACCGACACCCCTCAGATTCGTGGTATGGTGAATAAAGTTAAACATTTAATTAATGTAGAAGAGATTAGCGAGTAAAAAAGATATGGATCGTCTAAGTAACTTACAATATGCAAAGGGCTCAAAAAAATCGCGTAAACGCGTTGGGCGTGGCGAGGGTTCAGGTCATGGTGGAACTGCAACTCGTGGTATGAATGGCCAACTATCCAGATCCGGAGCTAAACACCGCGCTTGGTTCGAAGGTGGACAAATGCCTTTGCAAAGAAGAATTCCAAAATTTGGCTTTAAGAATATTTTTAAGGTTGTTCATCAGGTCGTTAATCTTAAGCAATTGCAACAATTAGCTGATGCCGGAAAACTTCCTGATAATAAAGTGGATGCGGTTATATTATATAAAAATGGGCTTATCTCTTCAGGTGTTAAGCCATATAAAATTTTAGGCGAAGGCGAGCTGAAAGTTAAACTGGAAGTTGCGGCCAATGCATTTAGTAAAACGGCGCTCGAAAAAATTGAAGCCGCCGGCGGTTCCATCTCAAAAATCGAATAATACGAAATAAATGTCACGATTAACGGAATCATTCAGAAATATATTTAAAATTCACGAGTTGCGCCAGCGTATTCTCTATACGCTAGCACTGCTAATTATAGTGCGAATTGGCGCTCATATAACACTGCCCGGTATCGATTCGACTCTTCTTCGGCAAGCAATGCAAAATTCATCTTCCGATACCTTATTCGGATTGTATGATTTGTTTGTTGGTGGTGCATTTTCCAATGCCGCTATTTTTGCACTCGGAATTATGCCGTACATCAGCTCATCGATTATCATACAGTTGATGGGAGCTTTTGTACCATTCTTTCAACGACTACAACAAGAAGGCGAAGAAGGCAGGAAGAAAATTAATCAGTACACCCGCTACGGCACTGTGCTGATTTCTGCTATGCAGGCTTGGGGCGTAACTATTCGTCTAAAGAATATTGATGTTCAGGGTCTGCCAATAATTCCGGTCGAAGTTCAAGGATTTTTCTGGACTTTTGCTGTAATTATAATTCTCACCGCCGGTACAATTTTTATGATGTGGATGGGTG
>CAYTLQ010000258.1:0-6757 GCA_964438715.1 uncultured Ignavibacteriaceae bacterium | reverse complement strand
TACTAATGCAATAGGATGTTTTGAAAGTGTAAGAAGCCTTGATAAAACCTTCTTCTTAATCAGTAATTTTATTAATCAGACTATGGGCAATGCCTCTTTTGTTAATAATCTTGCTTTTACACAATTTTAGGAACTTTATCTCGAAACTGTCCGTTCTTTTTACATCCCTGTTTTGATACCTTTTTCTTATCTTTAAAATTCCATTTTTATATGTGAATTGACGGAGTAACCTTATAATGTTACAATTTCTTAAAAAGATTTTTGGCGATAAAAAAAGTAAAGATGTCAAAGAATTATGGCCGATTGTAGAGGAAATTAATGCCCGCTATGAAGAGATAAAGAATTTAAGCGATGATGCACTAAAAGCCAAGACTATTGAATTTAAAGAACGGATTGCTGAGGAAACAAAAGAACTTCGCGAAAAGATAGAAGAATTAAAAGCCAGCCTGCAAAATAATGATGATATTGACTCACACCAGATACACGATGAATTAGATGAACTAAATAAAGAACTCGATGAAAAATATCAGGATATTCTTGACGAACTCCTTCCGGAGGCTTTTGCCGTCGTAAAAGAAACCTGTAAACGACTTTCCGGTAAAGAATGGATTGTTATGGGCCATAAACAGAAATGGGATATGGTTCCGTACGATGTTCAGCTAATGGGTGGAATTGTTCTGCATCAGGGGAAAATTGCAGAAATGGCTACCGGCGAGGGAAAAACACTTGTAGCAACACTTCCTCTTTATCTTAATGCACTCAGCGGCAGAGGTGTTCATCTTGTTACCGTGAACGATTATCTTGCACAACGCGACGCTGAGTGGATGGGAGAAATTTTCCGTTACCATGGCCTCACTGTAGGAGTAATCCTCTCTCAAATGAGTCCCGACCAACGAAAAGCCGCTTATAACTGCGATATTACCTATGGTACAAATAATGAATTTGGCTTCGATTATCTCCGCGATAACATGGCGCTCGATAAAGAATACCAGGTTCAGCGCGGACATAATTTTGCTATTGTGGATGAAGTTGACTCTGTTCTCATTGATGAAGCAAGAACTCCGCTTATTATTTCCGGTCCTGTTGAGGTGGATGATCAAAAATACAATGAAATGAAACCTCTTATCGAGCGATTGTTCCGTCTGCAGACAAATCTTGTGGCTTCAATTGTGCAGGAAGCGGAAAAACTTCTTGAAAAGGAAAATGATAAGGAAGCTAATTTTGAAGCCGGTAAACTTCTTTTGCGTGCTCACCGCGGTTTACCGAAAAATAAAAGGTTAATGAAACTTCTTTCTGAACCGGAATACAACAGACTCATGCACGATGTAGAAACGGAGTTCCTCCGCGAAAAAGCAAAAAACATGTATATAATTGATGACGAATTATACTTTGTTATTGATGAGAAAAATAACTCTATTGACCTTACCGAAAAAGGACGAGAAGAACTTGCTAAGGGATCAAGGGAGGATAAAAACTTTTTCGTTTTACCGGATCTTGGCACACAGATAAGTCTTTTGGAAAATGATAAAACAATCTCGCCTGAAGAGCGATTGAAGCGAAAAGATGAACTATATCATGAATATTCCCAGAAAAGCGACCGTCTGCATACTCTTCATCAGTTATTAAAGGCGTATGCTCTTTTCGATAAGGATGTTGAATATGTTGTTACCGAAGAAGGGAAAATTGCGATTGTTGATGAATTCACCGGACGAATCCTCGCAGGAAGAAGATACAGCGATGGTCTCCATCAGGCAATAGAAGCAAAAGAGAATGTGAAGGTTGAGCGTGATACACAGACTCTTGCTACTATCACTCTTCAGAATTATTTCCGTATGTATAAAAAACTTGCTGGTATGACCGGTACTGCAGAAACTGAAGAAGGTGAGTTTTACGAAATTTACAAATTAGAAGTTGTAGTAATACCTACAAACAAGCCTACAATCAGGGAGGATATGGATGATGTTATTTATCGTACTAAACGGGAAAAGTATAATGCGATTATTGATAAAATAGAAGAATTAAAAAAAGAAGGCCGTCCGGTTCTTGTTGGTACAACTTCTGTTGAGGTTTCGGAAACTATTAGCCGCATGTTAAAACGAAAAGGGGTTGCACATAATGTACTCAATGCAAAACAACATCAAAGAGAAGCAGAAATTGTTACCTATGCCGGACAGCTTGGCAGTGTTACTATAGCCACAAATATGGCCGGTCGCGGTACCGACATTAAGCTGGGTCCCGGTGTTAAAGAAAAAGGCGGTTTGTTTATTCTTGGAACCGAGAGACACGAAGCGCGCCGTATCGATAGACAGCTTCGTGGTCGTGCCGGCAGGCAAGGAGATCCGGGTGCCTCCTTGTTCTTTCTGTCACTTGAAGATGATCTTATGCGTTTATTCGGTTCCGATAAGATGGCCGGCGCCATGCAGAAACTTGGTCTAAAAGAGGGTGATGTTATTGAGCATCCTCTTATTACAAAATCAGTTGAGCGAGCGCAAAAGAAAGTTGAAGAAAACAACTTTGCTATAAGGAAACGCCTTCTCGAATATGATAATGTAATGAATCAGCAACGCGCAATTATTTATGAGAAACGCAACCGTGCATTACAAGGTGAACGCCTTAAAAGTGAGTTAATGGAAATGCTGGAAGAATACTGTGCTGAAATAGCCGATAAATATGTTGAGGCTTTAGATATCGATGGATTGCGTGCTGAACTGATGCAGAATTTTATGATTGATTTCCAAATTGAGCCAGAGGTGTTCTCCAAACTTGGGAAAGATGGAGTTGCAGATGCAATAACCAAAGCCGCAAAGGATTTCTATAAGAAAAAAGAGGAAATGGTTACTCCCGAAAATCAGGCTAAAATTGAGCGTTTTTCCTTCCTCTCGGTTATCGATAATAAGTGGAAAGAGCATTTACGGGAAATGGATGACCTTAAAGAAGGAATTGGTCTAAGAGCTTATGGACAGAAAGACCCACTTATTGAATACAAAAGCGAAGCATACAGAATGTTTTCGGAACTCCTCAATCAGATAAGAAACGAAACTCTTATGTTTTGTTTTAAGTTCTTTCCTCAGGCTTCAGAAGAACTACCTCAGAGACGCAAAACTTCTAGAGGTCGTATTATAACATCAAAACAGGATACCGGCGGAATGGGTATTTCCACCAGAAGTGGTCAGGAAAACGATAATCAGTCGCAAATGGGAGGAAAACCACAACCGATACGGGTTGAGGAAAAAGTTGGCAGGAATGAACCTTGCCCTTGCGGTTCAGGGAAAAAATATAAAAATTGTCACGGAAAAGTTTAATCTCTTTATACTATGAAAAAAATTGAAGCCATAATCCGCCCGTTTAAACTCGACGAAGTAAAAGAAGCGCTCATTGAAGAGGGAATTAAAGGTCTTACGATTTCGGAGGTAAGGGGTTACGGCAGACAGAAAGGCCATACCGAAACATACCGTGGTAGTGAATACAGAATAGAATTTGTACCGAAAATGAAAATTGAAGTTGTTGTTGATGATCCGCTTGTTGATAAAGTTATTGATGCTATACTTCGTACTGCAAAAACCGGGCAGGTGGGTGATGGGAAAATTTTTATTTATGATGTTCAGGATGTAATTCGAATCAGAACCGAGGAATCAGGGAAATCGGCGTTATAGAGAACCTCTTTAATCAGGAAATGGTATTATAACTTTGAAAAAAATCTGGAAACTCTTTTTTTTACTCACCTTTTCTGCGTTTTTATCCGGATGCGGTGTGTGGGAAGATTTTACCACATACTTTAATCTGTATTACAACACTGTGGATCTTTTTGAACAGGCTGAAACAGCTATAAAGGAACAACGAAAAGACCTCTTTGCTACTACAGATCCGGGATTACCGGGCAGTTCCTCGCAAAACATAAATAAAGTAATTGAGAAATGTTCAAAAATCCTTCAGTTTAATGCAACAAGCTCTTTTGTTGACGATGCCCTGATGATGCTTGGTAAATCTTTTTATTACCAAAAAAATTTTGTTAAAGCCCTCAGAAAGTTTCAGGAATTAAAAGCCACTCAACCGGAAAGCGGACTTGTTCAGGAATCGGAATTATGGGAAGCGAAATGCGAACTTCAATTAAAAAATTATTCCCGGGGTCTTGAACTTCTTAAAACAGTACGATCGCAGGCATTAGCTTCTGATAATGAGGATATACTTATTGAGTCCTATCTTGAAGAAATTCGATATCACCTGATAAAAGAAGATTATGAAAAAGCAATAGTTGTATGTGACGAGTTATTTAAGAACAATACTAATAACGACATTAATGCTTTGGTTAAATTTGAGTTGGGTGAACTATACACCAAACTTGAAGATTATGAGAAAGCTGCTCAAAGTTATAATGAGGTTGAACTTTACTCATCTTCATTTGAATTAGAATTTAACGCTCGTATCCGTTATGGTAAAATGCTTTTATATCTTGATAGAAACAGGGAAGCTCTTGCGGTTTTTAATGAATTAAAAAATGAACAAAAATACGCTGAATATTACGATCAGATAGACATTGCTACCGGTATGGCATATAGAAGTCTGGGTGACTACCAAAAAGCACTGGAGATATTTTATACTATCGATACCGCTTATGCAAGTAGTCCACAGCTGGGTAATAGCCGTTATGAGCTGGCTGAACTCTATGAATATGATTTAAAGCAATTTGACAGTGCTAATGTTTATTATCAGAAGGCTCTTTCATCATCTGCAACTGCCGACTATCTTCCTCTGATAAGGGAAAAATCGCAGTTATTTAATAAATATTTTGGTCTTATCTACCTTGTAACAGACTACAAAAAGCAACTTTTCTATTCTCTAAATCCGGATGAATATACGAAGGATTCTATTGCTTTTTACACAAAAGATTCAACTACTAATGATAATGAAACGGGGGATGAGCAGATAAAAGAAAAGTCTGAAAATATACCAAGGAACAGAACACGAGGAGAAATTGATAATATTGAGGAGGGACAGCCCCAGATAACTATACAAACCCCTCAGGAAAAAAAGACTGTAAAAATTCCTCCTAAAAAACCTGTATTTGGTATTGATTCATTAACATCGATGTTGGCGAAAAACCATTTTGCTTTGGGTAATTTGTTTTTCACCGATATGGATAATCTTGATTCTGCGTATTTTCATTACACTACTGTGTTGCGTGAGTATCCGGGTACTATTTATGAAGGACAGGTATTATTTACTCTTGGTAATTATTATCTTACCCGTGGAGATACTACTACTGCAGATAGTCTTTTTACTGTTGTATATGAAAAACATAAGGGGGATAAAATAGTTAATGCGGCAGCAGAAAAACTGAACAAGCCGAAAATTAATTTTGACTTTGACCCTGCAAAAGATACTTATGAAATGGCTGAAAAACTGATGTTAAATAATAAATTTCTTGAGTCGTATTCAGGATTTTATGGTATTTATTTAAATCATCCGAAATCATCTTATGCACCTAAAGCACTGCTTGCGTGCGGGTACATTTTAGAAGATAAACTTTTACTGCCCGATTCAGCCGCTTCAATCTACGATACACTTGTTGCAAAATATCCCCGTTCTCAATATGCCACAAGCATAGCAACTAAACTCGCTTATTATAAACAAGAGAAAAGCAGAATTAAACAATCGATCGAAGATTCATTACGGATTGAAAAAGAAAAGTTAGAGAAAGAAAAACAGCAGGAAATTCTCCCTGAGGAAGAAAAACCCGAGGAAGAGAAAAAAGAGGAAGGATTATCTCCCGAATTATATTCGGTTATAGAAAAAAAATATAAACTATATCTTTTTACTTAAATGCTTTCTTAGGGACCGGTAGTAGTTATTATTTTATCACTGCTTGAAAGTGAAACTACTAAAATATAACTGTTTTGTGCGCCTGCGCCTCCTGAGCCCTGTGTCTGTTGAATACGACTAGAAAAAAATAAATATATTCTTGTTCCTTCTTTAAGTTCAACAGTCCCTTCTGCATCTCCCTCAACTGAAGTACTGGAAACTCCGCTTGGAACATTGTAGGAGGTTGAAAAAGCGTATGTTCCTTTGCTAATGTTTTGAATGATCTGCGTTGAATTTGGTTTTACCGTAATCAGTCTTCCAAGAAAATTCACAAAAACAGTTTCCTGAGCAATACTCTTTATGGTAAAACTGTTATCAAGCGCTGAAGAACAACCGGTAACAATTCCTACAATCAATAAAAACAAATAAAATACTGCTTTTTTCATAATTACTTATTTAGTGTTTTTAAATATTGCATATTTCTTTTCAATTATCAAATAAGCTATATCAAAACATATCAATGAGTGAGCCTAAAATCCGATATAGAGGCGAAAATTAAAAGAAATTTCTTATCGAAACTATGAATTTTCATTTGAGTTAGACATTGATAAAAGATTTTTGCTTGAGGGATGATTTTTTGGGTCATTAAGAACAAAGTATTTCCCTTATTCTCCTCCACTGGACAGACTAATCCCACAAGTTTTATAAATCAATGTTTTTGGTCTCAGAGTCAAAGGTAGTTTCGTTTTATAATCGTAAAGGCAACGGGCTTAAATGCAACCGGTAATACGCCTGGGTAAATATCTGAATGTTCGTGCCCGGCGCTGCTATCTGGAGTATCATATATCGTGCGTGATACACTAACTTACCGGCCAACTTTAGCAATTGATATCGTAATGTTCGTACTGTCTTAGTGTGATATTCTTCCGGAAGTCCGATGAGTTTCAACAGTTGTAGT
>CAYTLQ010000257.1:0-20102 GCA_964438715.1 uncultured Ignavibacteriaceae bacterium | reverse complement strand
ATGTAACACCTCTCCTTGTTCCAGTAGCCGCAATGCAATCGCAATAGCTTTTTCAGCATTATTTTCCTCAATTGACTTTATGAGCTTAAAGATATCATACTCTTTAGTCTGAGGTGCCATCATTTCTATTATCTCGGTAGTTATTTCATTGTTCTCACCAAGATAATTCACAAATTTTTCAATTTGCGAAACAAGTAATGCCCTGTCATCACCGGTAATTTCAATTAAGAAGCGTGCATTACTTTTACTGAGTTGTTTTCCATTTTTTTCTGCAATGGCAATTAACCAGTCCTCTAAAGCAGACTCCGAAAGTTGTTTCGCCTGGTATAAATATCCACCGTTTTCAAGAGCCTTTACAAATGATTTCTGCGGCAGTTCTTTTACCAGCGCCTGACAAACCAAATAGGTAAAATCTGCAGGATTTTCAAAATATTTCGTAAAACCCTGTTTATCCTGCTCTTTCAACAAATCAAACTCTTTAACGACGGCAAGTTTCTTTTCACTTGTAAACGGAAAAGCTGTGCAGAAACTTAGTATTTCCTCAGCGGAAGATTTACTTCCGTAAAATATCATCCTATCAAAATCATTTATTCCTGAATCAGATAACTGCTTTATCAGATATTCAACTGTTTGCGATATCATATATTCATCGTCACCGAAGAGGAAATAAACGGGTCGCAAAGATTTTTTCCGGAGGTGGTTCAATATTTCAGATACCGGAGCACTTGAAAGTGTTTGTTTTTTCACCGTTTTATGGTAAAGGCGTTGTTAACAGATGGTAAAGAGAAAATAAGGGGAAATCATAAATCGGTTTCCCCTCTACTCACTTTTATTTTTTGGGTTTCTTCTCGATTGTAATGGATTCGATTTTTACATCATTCACCGGTCTGTCTGAAGGTTTTTTTGTTTTCACCTTACCAATAGCATTGACAACATCCATACCGCCGATAACCTTTCCAAAGACAGTGTGTTTACCGTCTAACCATGGAGTAGGAACAAGGGTAATAAAAAACTGACTACCATTTGTATTAGGTCCTGCATTCGCCATCGAGAGGATTCCCGGTTTATCGTGTTTAAGTTTCGGGTTAATTTCATCTTCAAAATAACCTCCCCAATAACTCTCTCCACCCATTCCTGTGCCGGTCGGATCACCACCCTGAATCATAAATTTATCAATCACTCTATGAAAAATAATTCCGTTGTAATATCCTTTTTTGGCTAAACCAACAAAGTTCTGTACTGTTTTCGGGGCTCCCTGATCAAATAATTCGATATCAATCATACCCATACTAGTTTTCATATGAGCAATTGTAACTTCGTTAGACTCCATTTTCTTTTTATCCTTTTTATCATCTTTTTTTATTGTTTTTTGAGCAGTTAGCGGCAACACGAGAAGAAATGCCAGGCAGAAAGAAATTATAACTTTCATTTGTTGTCTCCTTATGGTTTTATCACATTAAAAAATATCAAGAGAAGTATAATAACTCCCAGTGCTATCCTATACCATATAAAAATAAATGTAGAATTTTTTTTGAGATATTTTAATAAAAAATCGATCGAAAGGTATCCGCTAATAGCGGAAACAAATGTTGCAACACCAAGCGTCAGGAAAGAATCAGCTGTAAGATATTCCAGTTGATGATAAAATTCCAACAAACCGCTTGCCAAAACAGCAGGTATGCTTAATAAAAAAGAAAATCGTGCCGCGGCTTCACGATTTAACCCGCAAAACAAGCCTCCGGCGATAGTTGTACCACTCCGTGATGCACCCGGAATAAGTGCACATGCTTGTGCCAAACCAATAATAACGGATTGTACGACTGTAATCTCTTCAATCGAATTTTTCAATTTTGCAGTTTTCTCAGCAATTGCCAAAATAACCGCAAGCAGTATAAGGCTTGAGGCTATCACCAATAAATTTTTTGTAAGTGCACCTTCAATTATATCCTTGAAGCCAAGTCCTATCAGTACTATTGGAATTGTACCAATAATTACAAGCCAGCCAAGTCTGCTTTCTACCGACTGAACACGGAAAGCCTTACGATGAATGACATTATCTGAAATAAAATTTTTTACAATTGCTATAATGTCCCTGAAAAAATAGATAAGAATTGCTGCTAATGTTCCCATTTGAATAACTGCAATAAACGCAGTCCAACGCTCCGGACTCTCAGGATTTATTAGTCCCATAAACCTGCCGGCAAGCGTAAGATGACCGGTACTACTGATCGGCAAAAACTCTGATATTCCCTGAATTATTCCTAATATTATCGCTTCTAATATTGACAATTATAGCTCCTAAAAATGATATGAAACACCTATACTTAATAAAAAGCTAAGTTCATTGAAGTTTAGTTCATTATTTGCGAGAGGGCTTTTAATTCCCAAACCATTATTTTGTGGTTTACCAAGTACATCATAACGAATTCCGCCTCCGATGACAGCAAAAACTCCGTCTGAAAGCAAAGTTGATGCGTCTGCTTTAATGAGCACTCCCCAGCCGGTTGATGTAAAATCCTTAAATACATTCGATGGAAATTGTTTTTCGGAGACAGTTGTAAAACGAGGACCCAAACCGCCACCAATACGAAAATAATAACCTTTACCCATAAACAATTTCATGTAAAGCAGTGAAGGTTTAAAGATTGAATACTTCAACTCATATAAACTCCCGATTAGAGTATAATTGTAAGAATTCATTTCATAGCCTGCATCAATACTTATTGTATAGTCATCGAAGGTATATCCGGCTTCACCTGAAAACTCAACTGCTGTAGAAAAGACGCCAATCTGATTATCAGAGGGAGCATAGTAATTATTAAGATAATTTCTTAACTCAGATATGTTGTTTAACGATAACCCCATACCTCCATTTAAATATGGTTGAGCTGAAGTTGTGGAAAGATTAAGCATACTAAGAACACAAGCAAAAAAAAGAAATCGTGAATGTTTCATTCGGTGGGTACTTCCTCAAATTTAAAAAGGGATTTACCTGGAACATTTTTATATCGTATCCGAAACATCAGAAAGTAAAATGCCGCAACAACTGAATGTATTACATAGGATATTCCATGTGTAAGCACAGCATACGCAACACTTATTCCACTTGGAAAAGGATACAATAATGTTAACACTGCCTTTGTTATTGAATGATATGAACCAATTCCTCCCGGAGTAGGAATCATTACCCCAATACCACCAATACTCATAACCACCCATGCCATAGTCAGGTTCACAGGAACAATTTTCTGCATATCAAGCATTAAAAACCCGATATAGGAGTTTACGCCATAATTGATCATAATTAATGCTGAGAGAACAAGAACGCTTACAAATGCACTGGTGCTTTGCAGACAGTTAAAACCGATAATCATTTTCTCGAAAATTATTCCCAGATTCTTCGCCAATGTTGGTGAAAATTTCTGAATAAATTTAATTACAGTAGTATAGAATCGTTCCCTGTATTTAACTGATAACACAACTATTGTAATAAGCCCCGCCATGAAAATAATACCGAAAAAAAATGTGGTCTTTAACCATGGAAATGATTGATACAAATTTCCTTCGTACAATATCCCTGCAAGTAGCACTGCCAGACCAAATAAAATGATATCAATAATTCTTTCAAGAACTATACTACCTAGAATGGATGAACGGGAAATCTGTTCATACTGACCCAGTAGAATAGCCCTTGAAACTTCTCCAAGACGAGGAATAGCATTATTAACTCCATACCCTATCATAATTGCACCGAAAGAGTGATGAACCGATACATCAGGCTTTACCGATTTTAACATTACTTTCCAGCGGATTGCGCGTATATAATGTGCACTAAGTATTGATAAGGCAAATAACACGACATAAAAATAATTTACATTATCAAAAGCGTGTAAAAAAGAATCCGTATCAATGCCCTGAAAAGCAATGTAGAGGAATATTACGCTGAGAATTATAGAAAATACTACGCCTGAAGCTTCAGTAAGTAAGCTGCCTTTTTTACCTGAGGTCAATTACCTTGGTTCCTTCCGGAGTTATGAATTGGAACAACTCTTCTTTGAGACCAGAGTCGGTTTGAATGTTTGAGAATGTAATCATGGTAGTCTCGCCCTGTTTGTCGGTTATTTCAATTTTTGCCGGCAGATACTCGGATGTAAAATAAATTGAAATCTCATTAAAATTTAGCTCTCCCGATTTTGGACGCAGTACCATTTTTCGATTTTCTTCAGAAATTGAACAGCGTTCCGGATATTCGGTGATGATCTTTGAAATACTAAGCATTGAAATATCATCTTCACGGTAGTGAGAAACTATCACCTTTTTGTCTTTATGACTATAACTCCAGGTAGTTTTCCCGTCAGTGATTAATGTTAAAGAACTCAGTTCAACTCTTGATTTATTTTCTTTCTTAAAGTAATAAGTGCCTTTCGATTTAATTACCTTACCTGAGGAAGCTTTAAACGATAGCTTGAGATCTTTTAGTGATTGAAATTTTGACTGTGCTTTCGTTAGTAACTCATCCGCATTAACTTCTGCAAACAGCACAAAGTGTATAATAATAAAAAAATAGATAAATCGTTTATTCATTGACATCAAATCTCCGCATAATTACAAATTTCTTAGAATTGTTTCTAACTGTTCCTCATTTTCCACAAGAATTGTCCGTGCTTTACTTCCATCATTTGGACCGACTATTCCGGCTTCTTCTAATTGGTCCATTATTCTTGCGGCTCTGGCATATCCAAGTTTCAGCCTGCGCTGTAAAAGCGAAACAGATGCTTGTTTACTTTGAATAATCACCCGTGCCGCATCTTCAAACAGCGGATCGAGATCACTAATTTTAGCCTTATCGCCTGACCGCTTTTTATCATAAACCGAGGGTAAGTAATATGGTTTAGAAAATCCGGGTTGTAATTTTATATAATCGGTAATTTTCTCAACTTCATCAGTGGAAATAAAAGCATTCTGAATACGGATTGGCTTTGGGGAGCCGGGTGGAAGAAATAACATATCCCCGCGACCCAATAATTGTTCTCCCCCATTCATATCAAGAATAGTTCGGGAATCAATCTTTGTAGCCACCTGATATGCAATTCTTGTTGAAAAATTTGCCTTAATTGTACCGGTAATAACATTAACACTTGGGCGTTGTGTTGCAAGAATAAGATGAATTCCAACTGCTCTCGCTAATTGGGCGAGGCGTGTAATAGGTTCTTCAATTTCCTTACCCGAGGTTATCATAAGGTCCGCAAGTTCATCAACAATAACAACAATGTATGGCAGGAAATGATGCTTAATCCCCGGGGCTTCTTTCATCGGTTTACCGGAAACAATTTTCGCGTTATAGTCTATAATATTTCGTACACCTGCTTTTGCAAGCATATCATATCGCTTTTCCATTTCCAGTTCAACCGACTTTAACAACAATACCGCATTCATCGGTACTGTTACAATATCCTCATCAAGATCAGGACAAATAGCAAGGAAGTGCTGGCGTAGTTTAGAATAAAACGCCAACTCAATTTTTTTCGGATCAACAATTGCAAGTTTCACCTGAGCAGGGTGTCGTGAATACAATAAACTTGCAATTATCATATTTACACCGACGCTTTTACCTGCACCTGTTGCCCCTGCTATAAGAAGATGCGGCATTTTTGATAAATCGGTTATATACACATCGCCTGAAATAGTCTTCCCTAAAGCTAATGGAAGCTCAGCCTTCGACTGCGACAGGAAACTTAATACAGATTTCGCAACTACCAATGACGCTTCAGAATTTGGTATTTCAACACCAATGGCGCTCTTTCCGGGAATTGGGGCAATAATTCTTATACCTTTAGCGGCAAGCGCCAGCGCTATATCATTTTCAAGACTTACGATCCTGGATATTTTGACACCCGGTGCCGGTTTTATTTCGTAAAGCGTCACCACAGGACCGGGAGTAACTTCAATATCTTCAATCTCAATATCAAAAAGCGCCAATTTTTCTTTTAACTGTTTTGCATTTCGCTTCAACTCCTCTTCGGCAATAACAAAATTTTGCTCGGGGGGATCTATCAACAGATTTAATGATGGCATTTGATAATTTATATTTTCTTCCCATGGTTCAGGTAACTCCGACTCCATTTCCCTTATTGCCCGTATATCTTCGGAATCGGGAATTTCATCTGTGTTAGTACTAATTCGAATATTTTCTTTTTCTGATAGTTCACCATTTTCTGATGAATCAGAATCAGTACTTTTTTGTTTTACATTAAGAGATGTTTTCGTTCTGCCGGTAGAGTCCACAGGTTCTGTTCGGTTAATTTTAATATTTGTTTTTCGTGGTTCGGCTGGTGTAATAATAACAGGATCCATAACATCCGGCTGAGTAGTAATTTTTTTCTTCTGCGGCTTATCGGTAATCTTCTCTGATTCCGCTTCTTTTGAAGAGAGTGCATTATCTTTGGCAGTCTGAATTTTGTCCGTCAGTACTTTACCACGCTCCTGAAGGTTTTGAAAAATCCGTAATAAATTTAGATCGAATGCTATAACAAATACCACTGTAGAAATAGCAAAGATCAATAAAATACTGCCTAATGCTCCAAGAAGTGAAACAAGCACCGAAGCAATCACATCTCCTAACTGACCATTCAGTTCATAAAATGAATAAAACAGCCACTGCTCGTGCCGTATAATACCAAAAAAAGCAGATGATAGAAGTCCGAAGAATAATGCAAGATTAGTAATGCGAAGTTTCTTTTCTAGTGAAATATCAACAAATTGCCCGATACCCCATAAAAAAAATAAAGCAGGGAAAATAAGGGAAAATATTCCTATTGTGTTTCGGAGAAAAAAATACGAAACATACGCACCAATAGTGCCCAGCCAATTTCCGGTTATGCCTGATTTACCTTGTGGTACAGTGGAAAAATCCTTCACCAAATTAAAGTGCAGAATTCCATCATCACTGCGCGTGTAAGAAATGATACTGAAAAAAATAAACAGCCCGGCTACAAGAAGTACAATACCTAATATACTTTTATGCTTATGATTTGCCTGCTCCGTAATTTCAGGTTCTTCCTGTTTTGCTTTTTTATGTTTACGCTTTGCCATCCTCGCCGCTTACTTCATCAACAGGTACTACCGGTGCTTCTTTTTCAATGTAAACCGGCTTTATTGCATTTTGAATGAAAACAGGAATAATATCAGTAATATTTAACCGCGAGCAAAATTTCAGATCTTCACCGAAACCATTTTCAATAAGAATTTTCCCATGCTCCGATTCAGCAAACATTTTTTTGATATTTTTTCCACTCGATTTTGCGAGAGCTACCGAAGCCTTTGCCGAGTCGGATAACTCAATTGATTCATCGAGAGCAGTAAGTTCATTTATCAATCTACCTGCACACACAGTATCTTCTATACTGAAAAGATTGTTTCTTCACGAGCAAAGTATTTCAAGATTTGTATTAAGTGAATGAATATACTTCGCTGAGGCAGACAAATTAAGAAAAGAAGAAATAATCGTCCTTTCGCTGAATTTCGTTTTGACAATTGCTTTAGTACCATTGGTGGTAAAGAGGATAATTGATTTACCGGAAACCGTTTCAACCGTAAACTCCAATGGCGAGTTACCAAGATTAAAGCCATCAATTTTCCTGGTATTACGCTCACCCGCGAGTATAGTTAGACCACCAAACATACTACTGGAAACTTTCACTGCGAAATCCACAGAATTCACAGGAATTATCTCTTTTGCTCCGTTTATCAATGCGGCAACAATTGAACTGGTTGCCCTTAGCACATCGATTACAACTACAGTCTTTCCACTAAAATACAACTCGTCAACTGCCACCGGGGCAAATAAAACATTAACCTTCATCCTTCATCACCTTTCTGAGTATCCGATTCCCCAAAATTACCCGATTATTTTTCAATAAAGGGCAATTTTACTATGGAAGCAGGGTATTCTTTACCCCTTATCATAAAATTTACCTGATTATCTCCATTTGCATAAGGCACATCAATATATGCAAGAGCTATTCCTTTTTCAAGAATAGGGCTAACAGTTCCACTGGTTACCTTACCAATAATTTTTCCACCCGAAGTTATATCATATCCATGACGAGGAAAAACTTTTTCTTCTGTTATGAGCGGTGTTAATTTTCGCCGAAGGCCCTCTTCTTTTACTTTAAGCAGAGCTTCTTTACCAATAAAAGATGATTTATTAAGACGGGTAATCCATCCCAAACCTGCCTCAAGGGGATTTGTTGTTGCATCTATATCGTTACCATATAAACAAAATCCCATTTCGAGGCGCAGTGAGTCTCTTGCACCCAGACCAACAGGAGTTATCTTAAATTCCTCTCCGACTTCAAAAAGTTTATTCCATAACGCAACTGAAAATTCTTCATCACCCTTAAAATATAATTCATAGCCTAACTCACCGGTATATCCGGTTCGTGAAACAATAAATTCCTTACCTTGATAAAAACTCTGTACAAAATGATAATATTCAATTGATAGCTCAACTCCCAGCAATCTTTCAACCACATTTTTCGAATTCGGTCCTTGTATTGCGAGTAAAGAAAACGCATCACTCTGGTTATCGATTATTACTCCATGAGAGTTGTTTTCGTTCATCCACGCAACATCTTTTTCAATATTTGAGGCATTAATTACCAGCATATATTCGTCATTACGAATACAATAGACAAGTAAATCATCAACTATGCCGCCATCTTTATAACACATCGCTGAATACTGAACTCTTCCCGGGAATAATTTCGAAACATCATTCACAGTAAGGTTTTGAACAAAATCAAATGCTTTTTCACCCTTTATTATAACTTCGCCCATATGGCTTACATCAAACACACCTACAGAATTACGAACCGCTTTATGTTCAGCAATTATTGAATTATACTGAATCGGCATCTGAAATCCCGCGAACTCAACAATTTTTGCATTTAAATTTTTATGTACAGAATAAAATTTTGTCTTTTTCAAGGTTAACCTGTCGAAATTCGAAATTAATAGTTAATTATATTCAACTTACTCTACTCACTTCTTCTGAGATTTGTTCCAGTCACTCAGGAATTTCTCTAATCCCAGATCTGTCAGTGGATGATTAAATAACCTGTCTATTACAGAGAATGGTATTGTACAGACATCTGCGCCAATCATACAGGCATCAACAAAATGTAATGGGTGTCTGATACTGGCTACCAGAACCTGTGTAGCAAAATCATAATTCCGGTAAATCTGAACAATCTGATCGATGAGCTGCATACCTTCGGTACTAATGTCATCTAATCTTCCGACAAAAGGACTAATATAGGTTGCTCCGGCTTTTGCAGCTAAAACTGCCTGAGAAGGGCTGAAACAAAGAGTAACATTCGTTTTAATTCCCTCATCGGAAAATGTTTTTACGGCTTTCAATCCTTCCTTAATGAGAGGCACTTTCACTAATATATTTTTGTGTATTTTCGAAAGTTCTCGTCCTTCTTTCAGGATGCCTTCATAATCTGTTGCAATTACCTCAGCGCTTACCGGTCCGTCAACAATTGTAAGAATTTCATCGAGCAGTTTCCGAAAATCGCGTCCTTCTTTTACAACGAGAGAAGGGTTTGTTGTAACGCCATCCAGAATTCCAAGCATTGCAGCTTCTTTAATTTCTTGAATATTAGCGGTATCGATGAATATTTTCATTGCATCCTCTTTTTTGTTCTTACAATAGGAAAATTACGAAAAAAATCTCATTCAATTTTATGGTTCGGATATACGATAGTCTCTTATTTAATAAAATCCTCAGTAATATCAGTATTTGTTTTTTTACTGAAAACCTTAAACTGATTCATCGTTAATTGCGAATCCTCAACAACATTGATAAGACGCAAATACTTGAATTGTAATTTCGTTATTGTCTTTGGCCGTCCTTCGCGCAGTTTCGCCGCAATTACCGGATGACATTTTAAGGTGATAGACCGCTCGCCCCTGTTTACTTTAAATTTCCTTAACCATTCTTCAATTTCGTAAATAACATGGCTTTGTTTCGTCAGTAGCCCGGTACCCATACAATAAGGGCAAGTTTCTGTTAAAGCCTGCATAATATTCTGACGAATTCTCTGACGGGTAATTTGTACAAGTCCGAAATCAGACATAGGGAGTACCGCTACTTTCGCCCGATCTTTTTTAAATTCCTTCTTTAACTCGTCGTAAACTTTTTTGCGGTTCTTTTCATCTTCCAGATCAATAAAATCAATTACGATTAATCCACCTATATCCCGCAGGCGTAACTGCCGGGCTATTTCTCTGGAGGCTTCCAGATCCGTCTTTAATGAATTAATTTCCTGATCTTTACTTGCGGCATACTTACCACTGTTAACATCTATTACAACCATTGCTTCAGTATGCTCAATTACTATGTAACCTCCGGTCTTAAGAGGAACACGCCTACCGAATAATGTTTTAATTTGCTCTTCTATTTTGAAGGCATCAAATATCGATGCTTCCCCTTTATAGAGCTGTACCTTCTCCGTCCACTCCGGATGAATAGAGTTAACATAATCTCTGATCTGTTTATAGATTTTTTTCGAATCAACATAGATTCGTGAGACATCGGAAGTAAAAAGATCTCGAATTACACTTGTGGTAGTGCTTAAATCCTGATAGACAATTTCCGGTGGTTTTTTTTCTTTCAGTGACTCTTCGATATTTTCCCAGATTTTTTTTACATACTGCAGATCCTCTTTCAGCGCCTCTTCACTTTGTGAGCGAGCAACAGTTCGGATGATCAGACCCGCGTTTGGCGGCAAAATACCGCGAGCAATAGAACGAAGACGCTTTCGTTCCTTAAAATCAGTTATCTTTTTCGATACACCAATTTTATTATCATAAGGAAGAAGCACACAAAATCGGCCTGCTATTGAAATCGATGAAGTTACCCTTACACCTTTATTGGTTACAGGTTCTTTTGTAATCTGAACTAAGATTTCCTGTCCCTTTTGAAGTTTTGGTACTCCATTAATTAATTCGGGGACTCGTTCATTCTTCTTTACAGGTTGTTGAACATATTGAGCTTCTTCTTCATCATCCTCATCATCTTCGAGAAGTGATTGCAGTTCTCTGGTACGCTCGCCAATATCGGAGAAATGCAAAAATGCATCATGCTTCATTCCAATATCGATAAATGCGGCTTTGATACCCGGAAGAACACGGGCAACCTGCCCTAAGTAAATATCCCCCACCATACGCCTGTTTTCAGGGTTGTCGACAAAGAAATCGACTAAATACCCGTCTTCTGTAATTGCCACCCGTGTTTGGTTGCCGGTAGCATTGATAATAATTTCTTTTTGCATATAATATTAAACTTGTTTGATGATGGAACGGCAACAAAAAATTGCCGGATATGGAAATAGTGGTAAACGCGACGCAGAGCGTACACGCTTTTAATAAAATAAAAATCAAGAATTCTGTGATAGTAAAATAGTTCAATGTAAAAACCAATTTCTATTACTATTAGTCTGCTGATGTAAAATACGAGAGAAAACACTTCCATACTTTTTGGAAGCGAACTGAGATGTATTACAGCAAATTAGTTGAAAAAATTTCAGGTGAGGCTTTTCACCTCACCTGTGTGAAATCATTACGCTTCCTGCGCCGTTTCCTTTAACAGTTCTTTACGGCTAAGGCTGACTTTTCCATTTTCTACTTTTAGCACTTTTACTTTAATACGGTCGCCTTCTTTAACATAATCAGTTACCTTCGCAACCCGTTTCAGGTCAATTTCAGATATGTGAAGTAATCCACTCTTGTTGGGAGCAAATTCAACTATTGCACCGAAATCAAGGATCTTTACAACTTCACCCTCATATACTTTCCCTACTTCGAGTGGGCTGTTCATCAAGGCAATATAATCCCGGCACTGTTCAGCTTTCAAAAGATTGGGAGATGCAATATTAACTTTTCCGCTATCTTCTATTGCTATTTCAACACCAAACTGTCGTTGAATCTTCTGAACATTTTTACCCGCCGGACCGATAAGTCCGCCAATCTGATCTTGCTCAATCATTATTGTTAAAAGTCGAGGAGCGTATCGGGAAAGATCGGGACGAGGTGCAGAGATTGCTTCATTCATCTTACCAAGAATGTGTATTCTACCTTCTTTCGCCTGATGCAGTGCGCGTTCCATAATTTCAAATGAAATACCCTGTATCTTTATATCCATTTGGAAGCCGGTTATTCCATCTGATGTACCTGCTACTTTGAAATCCATATCGCCAAGATGATCTTCATTCCCCAAAATATCCGATAAAATTGCAAACTCATCTCCATCTTTAATAAGGCCCATTGCAATACCTGCAACAGCTTTTTTCACCGGAACTCCGCCATCCATCAGAGCGAGTGATCCGGCACAAACAGTAGCCATTGAAGATGAACCATTCGATTCAAGTATGTCACTAATTATTCGAATAGTATATGGGAAATCTGCTTCAGAAGGTAATACGAACTTTAGAGAGCGTTCCGCAAGATTACCATGACCTATCTCGCGCCTACCGACACCGCTCATTCTTCCTACTTCTCCCACACTGAATGGCGGGAAATTATAATGAAGCAGGAAACGCTTGGAATATTCTTCGAGTAAGCCATCAATAATTTGCTCATCATTTTTTGTTCCAAGTGTTAATGTCGTTAAACTCTGGGTCTCACCTCTTGTAAAAAGCGCCGACCCATGTGTTCTGGGTAATATTCCTAATTCTATATTGATAGGTCGTATTTGATGCGTGTTTCTTCCATCAAGGCGTAATCCTTCTTTAAGAATCCGCTGCCTCATCAGATCTTTCTCCATATCATGGAGAATTTCAGCTATCACCTTCTCTGATTCAGGAAACCTTTCCGCCAGTGATGTTTGTACGAATTCAACAAGTTCTTTGTTTTTCCGGCTGCGTTCTTCTTTTGTAAGAACAGTAGCTACAATTTCAGTAAACTTCGAAAGGGCAAGTTCATCAACTGCGGCTTTAAGCTCCGGATTAATTACCGGTTCGGGAATCTCCCACTTGGCAACACCAACGGCTTCACGAAGTTCATTTTGAATCTGTACGAGTTTCTTTATTTCATTCTGGGCAAATTTCAAAGCTTCAAGGAGAACCTCTTCACTTACTTCCTGTGCCTCTCCTTCAACCATCATTATGGAATCAGCGGTGCCTGCTACAACAAGTTCCAGATCACTTTGCTCAATCTGTTTAAAAGTTGGATTTACAACATATTCTCCATTTACCCTACCAACGCGAACTTCCCCAACAGGTCCATCAAATGGTATATTCGAAATTGTAAGGGCGGCAGATGCACCCACAGCACCTAAAACATCGGAATCGTTTTCACCATCATAAGAAAATACCGTTGCCACGATTTGTGTTTCATTCTTAAAATGTGCGGGAAATAACGGGCGAATTGGCCTATCAATCAGGCGTGCACTGAGTATTTCTTTTTCAGATGGTTTTCCTTCACGCTTAATGAATCCACCCGGAAATTTACCGGCCGCTGATGCTTTTTCACGGTATTCCACCTGAAGAGGGAAAAAGTCAGCATCATCCTTAGCAGTTTCACTTGCTACTGCTGTAACTAGTACCATCGTTTCACCGTATGTAACCATAACAGCACCATTCGCCTGACGGGCAAACCGTCCGGTTTCAATCGATAAAAGCTTTCCGCCAATTTCGATTTCTTTACTAACAACCATTTTCTAACCTTACTTTCTAATATTCAGTTCTTTAATTAACGCCCTGTAGCGATTTATATCTACGCCTGCAAGGTAAGCAAGAAGCTTTCTCCTCTTACCAACCATCATCATCAGTCCTCTGCGGGAGTGATGATCTTTTTTATGAGTGTTAAAATGCTCGGTCAGGTCGTTAATGCGTTTCGTTAACAGGGCGATCTGTACTTCAGTTTTACCACTGTCTTTTTCGTTTGCTCCGAATTTCTTGATTATTTCAAGTTTTTCGTCTTTTGTCATTTTTTTTCTCCTTTTATTATTCGATAGTATTCCAGACTTAACCGGAATATATTAGTTAAAAAATTCTAGTTATTACTATTTAAAATTTTTCTGCTTTCCGTGCTGTCGATTTTGATCTGATTGATCAGTTCGTCAACAGACCGGAATTTCTTTTCATCCCTTATTCTGCGAACCGGATAAACTCTTACCGCACTGCCGTAAATGTCCTCATTAAAATCAAACAGATGTACTTCACAAAATACAGTATTCGTATTTTCAAAAGTAGGTCGTGTACCAAGGTTCATCATACCGCCATACTCTTTCCCAAATACTTCCATTGTAACAGCATATACGCCGGGAGCAGGCATTTGCTTAAATTTAACCATCTGCCCGATGTTTGCTGTCGGAAACCCAAGGGTTCTTCCTCTTTTGAAGCCCTCTTCTACTACTCCAGAAAAACCATATCTATACCCTAAGCAAATATTTGCCTCATCGAAATTACTTGAGGCAATAAGATTACGGATATAAGTTGAACTTACTTTTTGTCCATCCTTTGTTACCGCTTCTACTTTCTCAAATTCAAAACCATGTTTTTGGCTTAATTCTGCAAGAGTACTTTCGTCGCCTCCTCTGCCTTTGCCAAAGCGATGGTCGAAACCGACGACCATACCGCAGATACCAATTTTACCAATAATTACCTTCTCAAAGAATTCGTTTGATGTAAGTTGTGAAAATTCCTTCGTAAATTGAATGACCACCACTTCATCAATACCGCAATGTTCAATCTGCTGTATTTTTTCTTCAAGCGTTGTAAGTAACTGCACAGGTTCGTCCGGTTTCAATATTAACCGTGGATGTGGTTCAAAAGTTACAACAACACTGCGTGCATTAAACTTTTTCGATTTCTCAATGACTTTCGCAAGGATTTGTTTATGCCCTATGTGCAATCCATCAAATGTTCCGAGTGTCACAACAGATTTATGGTCTTTTTGGACCGTACCTAAATCAGAAACTTTGGTCATTTAGAAATAAAAAAATGCATAAGATTTAAATATACCGTATTTTTCTCTTTTTGAGAAATTTCTCATTCTTCCGTCATTTCGGTTTTTCAGAAATTTCTTTTCTTATAGAATTTTGTACTATCTCCCGGAAATTATACAAATCATCAACTTCAAATGAATCTAAAACAGAATATTCTCCGATTGAATCCCTCTTTAATGAATAAAGATAACCGCCGCAACCCAATTTTGCTCCGAAATCGTGTGCAAGTACTCTGATGTATGTTCCTTTAGAGCATGTAATAGAAAATTTGACCAAAGGTAATTCAATAGTGGTAATAATAAATTCGTAAATTGAAACCGTTCTGGCTTCCCGTTCAATCACCTTCCCCTTTCGGGCATATTGATACAGTTTTTTCCCATTATAATTTATAGCCGAGTACATAGGAGGTATTTGTTGAATTTCTCCGATAAACTCTTTTGCAACAAGTCGGATTTCATTTTCGGTTAATCCTTCAATACTGCCCGATATTTCAGGCTCTGCTTCTGCATCCATTGTCCGCGTGGTAGATCCCAGAAATATTGAGCCCGAATATGTTTTAGGGAGCGACTGAAAATGTTCTATCTTTTTTGTGTTCTTTCCTGTACAAACTATCAGAAGTCCTGTTGCCAGCGGATCTAGTGTTCCTGCATGACCAGCCTTTCTTACACCAAGTCTTTTTCTGAGTTCGTGAATTACTTTAAAGGAAGACCAGCGATAAGGTTTATTTAAAAGAATTGTATCGCCCTGTACGAGACCGATGGCCGAAAAATCAGGATTCTTTTTTGTTATCATCCTCGTGGATTTTTCTTAGCAGGGACTCAACTTTTTCCACATAATCTAATGACTCATCAAGAAAAAACTTCAACTCGGGAGTAAAGCGAAGTTTTATCCGGTGTGCCAGTTCACTTCTGATAATACTTTGTGTATCCTTAATTTTGGCAAGCGTGGGTTCTCTTTTTTCCTTTTCCATTACAGATATATAGATTTTGGCAATTTTAAGGTCAGGAGAAACTCGTACATTAGTTACTGTAATAAAGCCAAAAGCCGGGTCGTTAAGCTTAAACAGGATAATTGAACTAATTTCCTGCAGAAGCATACTTTCAATCTTCTGAATACGGTACGACATAAAACTACCTCGGTTCGGGAAAATTCACTAAAATTGGATGCCGGGGTTAACTTAACTTCTTTTTGGTTTCTATTATCTTATACCCTTCTATAATGTCGCCAATTTTAATATCGTTATAATTTTGCAAAGATATACCGCACTCATATCCCGCCTCAACTTCCCGCACATCATCTTTGAACCGTTTAAGCGAAAGAAGCTCGCCTTCATAAATGACAATGCCTTCGCGAATGAGACGCACTTTATGATTCCGTACGATCTTTCCTTCCTGAACATAACATCCGGCAACGGTACCAACTTTCGGTACTTTGAAAGTTTCCCGTACTTCGATGGTTGCAGTTGTTTCTTCGCTTATTATTGGCGAAAGTAATCCTTCAAGCGCAAGTTTTACTTCATTAATGGCATCATAAATAACATTATAAATTCGTATATCTACTTTCTGTGCCTCTGCATATTTTCGTGCATTAAGATTCGGACGAACATGGAACCCAATAATAATAGCATTCGAGGCATCAGCCAGAAGTACATCACCCTCTGAAATCGCTCCAACGCCACGATGTATAACACGGACAACCACTTCCTGATTCGAAAGCTTCATAAACGAATCGGCAAGCGCCTCCACTGATCCATCCACATCGCCCTTGACTATTATCGGTAATTCCTTAACGCCGCCAACGCTTATCTGACGCGAAATTTCATCTAGTGTAATATGACGGATCTGTTTATTGTCCTGCTCCCTCTTTAGTGCCTGCCGTTTTTGTGCAATTGCTCTTGCCTCACGCTCAGATTCCATCGAGATAAAAATGTCACCTGCCTGGGGGGCTCCCTCGAAACCAAGAATGCGCACTGGTGTTGACGGTGTGGCAACTTCAACTTTTTTCTGCCGTTCGTCAAACATTGCACGCACTTTTCCAAAGTAGATACCTGCTATAAAAGGATCACCAACTCTCAGAGAACCTTTCTGAACGAGAACTGTTGCGGTAACTCCACGACCCTTATCGAGTTCCGACTCAATAATGAATCCACGGGCAGATCTGTTGGGATTTGCCTTCAAATCAAGCAGTTCAGCTTCGAGGAGAATTTTTTCAAGAAGCACATCGACATTAGTGCCCTTCTTTGCTGATAATTCAACGCACTGATATTTCCCGCCCCATTCTTCAACAAGAATGTTACGATCAGCAAGCTGTTGTTTAATTTTATCCGGGTTTGCTTCAGCACGGTCTATTTTGTTTATTGCAACAATAATAGGTACATTTGCCGCCCTCGCATGATCAATAGCTTCAACTGTCTGAGGCATAACTGCGTCATCTGCGGCAACAACCAATACAACAATATCAGTAACCTGAGCACCACGCGCTCTCATTGCTGTAAATGCTGCGTGACCCGGTGTATCGAGGAATGTTATCGATTTTCCATTATCGAGATCGACTTTATAAGCGCCTATATGCTGGGTAATTCCGCCCGCTTCACCCGCAACAACATTTGTATT
Source organism: uncultured Ignavibacteriaceae bacterium (assembly GCA_964438715.1). Taxonomy (GTDB): domain Bacteria; phylum Bacteroidota; class Ignavibacteria; order Ignavibacteriales; family Ignavibacteriaceae; genus CAYTLQ01. Next base: position 2,477 of record CAYTLQ010000257.1, on the reverse strand, counting down.
TCGTATGTAATCCAATAACGAGGTTTTTCCATGATCAACATGTCCCATTATTGTAACAATCGGTGGACGCCAGACGAGAGATTTTTCATCATCCTGAATATCTTCAAGCGCTTCACTGGTATATTCTTTGGCAATCTCAACTTTATACCCAAATTCATCAGCAACTAGTGAAATGGTTTCCACATCCAGACGCTGATTAATGGAAACCATTATGCCTAATCCAAAACATTTCTGAATTACTTCAGCAACATTTACACCCATCAAATTCGCCAATTCATTCACAGCAATAAATTCAGTTACTGTAATCGTCTTTTGGTCAATTCGCTTCTGCTCCTCTACAAGCATTTCTTGTTCCTGGCGTTCCTTCTTTTTCTTCTTTCTGGCAAGCGCCCTGGTAGAGGAAATACCAGTATCATCAATACCGAGTAATGTTGCTTTAATATTTTCTTCAACTTCTCTCTGGTCAATTTCAAATTTCTTCGGCTTCAAGGCTTTCTTTTTGCCCGCAAGTATTTCTTCTGCGGTCGGAGCCTCAATCTTTCTCTTAGTCTTTTGTTTTTTCTTCTTTCTTGGCTTTTTCTCTTCTCCCTCATCAGCAGAAGCAGTTACCTGCGGCTGTGCTACTTCAGAGGGTGGTACAACAGGAGCCTCCTCAGGAACAGCTTTTTTATCACGAATATGACCAATAATTTTTAAGCCTCTTGATTGTGGTTTTGGCTGTGCTACCTGAGTGTCAACAACCTCCGGAGATTCCGGTTCCGGAACAGTTTCCTCAGCAGCAACCTCTTGAATTGTTTCTGCCACTTCAACCGGTGGTTCCGGCTCTGCAACAGGTTGCTCCGTTACAATAATCTCCTCTGACGGTGTCTTTTCTGTAACCTGCTCGGGAAGTGGTTCTTCACGCACGGGTTCGCTAACAACAGCGGGTTCAATTTTCTCTACAGTAATTTCTTCTACAGGCTTTTCCTGAACTACAACTGGTTCGACCTGTTCCACTGTCTCCGGTTCAATAACTTTGTCAGATTTTTTTGCGCTCTTCTTCTCCGAGGCTTTTTTGTCATCTGACTGTTTCGCATCACCGAATAACTTATGTAATTCTTCTTTTTTCTTATGGTGCTTTTCAGCCTTCTCTATATCCTTTTTAAAGTGGATATTAAGATCATTTAGCATCTCCTCGGTAAGCGGCGAGTTAGGAGTTTTTACCGTTTTATACCCTTTCTTCTGCAGGAACGAAATAATATCTTCAGTAGAAATATTTATTTCCGCTGCGTATGCGCTTACCCGGAGTTTTTTCTCTTTAGTCTCTGACATATTTATAAACTATTCCTCTTCAAACTCTTTCTTCAGTATTTCGAGTATCTTATCAATTTGCTCTTCTTCCAATTCCTGAATTTCAAGCAGTTTTTCTCTTCCTGCCCGAATAACCTCCAAAGCAGTATCAAATCTGTTATCAATCAGAATCTGGTAAACATCAGCCCCCAGTTCTTCACGGAATTCAATCAACTCAATATCATCTTCATACTCATCAGGCGCTTTTTCTTCTCTGATGAAATCGATTGAATATCCGGTTAGTTCCATAGCAAGGTTAATGTTAATTCCCCCGCGTCCAACTATAAAAGCCGCCTGATCGGAATCCGCATACACCACTGCATATTTTCTTTTAACATCAACATCAATTCTTTTCAGTTTACCGGGAGCCAATGCTTTCTGAATAAAAGTTTTTGGGTCATCTGAGTATGCTATAACATCAATATTTTCGTCATTAAGTTCTCTGCCGATTGAATGTACTCGTATTCCCTTCATTCCAACACAAGCCCCAACGGGATCAATTCGTTTATCTTGTGAATACACTGCCACTTTCGCTTTGTCTCCGGGCCGGCGAGCAATTGCACGGATTTCTATTATACCATCATACACTTCCGGAACTTCAATTTCAAATAACTTTTTCAGGAATAAATTATCAGCACGGGAAATAATAATTTCCGGACCGGTTCTTCCTTTTCTGACTTCCTTAATAATTGCGCGGATGGTTTCACCCTTTTTTGGTTTCTCACCCGGTATTTGCTCCTCCTTGGGTAAAATGAGTTCGTTTTTATTATGGTTAACAAGAATATTATGGCGGTTAATTTGGTAAACATCTCCAATAACTATATCACCAACAAGTTCCTGATACTTGTTATAGATAATTTCTTTTTCCAATTCGCGGATGCGTTGATTTAAACTCTGCTTCGCAAAATTTATTAATCTTCTGCCGAAAGATGGCAGTTTAAGTTTCTCATAATAATCATCACCGATATCAAGTTCATCTTCATTTCCCATCGCGTTTAATTCATCAAGACTTATCTGAAGCCCCGGATCTTCAACTACTTCAACTACTTCTTTAATAAGAAATATCTCTATTTCACCTTTATCAACATTAAACACAATATTCGACTTTGCATTTTCGCCATATTTCTTCTTTACGAGCAATGTAAAGA
>CAYTLQ010000256.1:0-9877 GCA_964438715.1 uncultured Ignavibacteriaceae bacterium | reverse complement strand
CAGTAACACCTTTGCAGTACGACAATTTGAAGAGCGGGTTGCCATAAACATGCCCATTCAGGGAACCGCTGCCGACATGATTAAAATTGCTATGATTAATATCCATCGTGAGTCGAAAAAACAGAAAATGGCAACAAAAATGATTCTTCAGGGTCACGATGAACTCGTTTTCGACGTCCCCAAATCTGAACTAAAAGATGTTCAGCCAATGGTCAAAGAATTGATGGAATCTGCCTTACCTCTTAATGTACCGGTAGTTGTTGAAACAGGCACAGGAGAAAACTGGCTCGATGCGCATTAAACTAATGTTCTTACTCTAATTACCAAAGAATTTGCCTGGAAAGCATAGAATCCGCAGCATTTAAGTCATTAATTGAAAAAAGCAAAATAGTCTCACAAAAATCAGGTAAGATATTTTTCAACATTATTGGCGGCTAATTTTCCATTTATTACAGCCCCCTCGATAGTAGCGGGTAATCCATTACTTATCCAGTCACCTGCAAGAAAAAATCCCGATTCAATGGTGTTTGTTGCAGGACGCAATTTATTTAACTCCGGGGAGCAAACAAAAGTTGCTCTTTTTTCTTTAATGACTTTGAATGCACCAAAATTTTCAGGACTAATATTTAAATACTGCTTTACCTCTCTTTGAAATATCGAAAATATCTCGTGCGAATTAAATTGCTCCAAATCAAATGCGGCACTGCTTACACTTGTAATATGTGTCCTATGATTGAACACCCACTGAATTTCAGAATCAACTAAATTATAAAATGGTTTTTGCAACGGATTTTGTTTAAGCGCGCAATGGACAGTAACTATTGGTGAGTACTCAACTAAATCAGTCGTAATTTGGAGCATGTCCGCCAACCCGTTTATTTTTTTCAGAGCATAGGGAGGAACAGCCAGAACTACAGTTCGTCCTTTAAAGGATTGTCCATTAATTGATTTCACTTCAAAGTGATTTTCATTTGAATAAATTATCGAGTCAACCCTGGTGGATAATCTGACAATTCCGCCTAACGAATAAATTTCATTAACAATTGGATCGATCAGAGATTCACTTAAGCCGCCGGAAGCAAGCACGAACCTGAACGATTTATCTCCGGTAAAAAAAACTCTCCTTAAAATATTACGCAATACTTCAGCTGATGCAATTTCAGGTTCTGTATTCATTGTTGCAATTATGAACGGCATCCAAAATTTTTTTCTTATTTCTTTATCCTGTCCGTTCTCACTCAACCATTGTTCAGCGGATTTATCCCCGGTTGAAGTAGTTACACGAAGAAATAATCGCGTAAAAAAAACTATTAACTCTAATCGTGAAATTACCGGCAAAAGCGTGAAATTTAATAGCGCTAACAACAAATTAAGAGGATAAGGAAAAGTACCAGCGTTCAGCAGGTGTTCCTTTCCTCCTCTTTCAACATAGGGTATCGAAAGATTAAAATATCGAAGTGGGTTTTTTGCGCGTGTTTGTGAAAGAAGAGCTATCGTCTCATCGTAACAGCCTAACAAAAGATGCTGACCATTATCCAATTGTTTCTTAAATCCTGATTCGGAAAACGAATATGTTCTCCCTCCGCATTTGGGAGAGGCTTCCAACAAAAGAATTTTCTTATTTTTTTTTGCCAGATGGAGAGCAGAGGAAAGACCTGAAATACCTGCCCCTACAATGATGGAGTCGAACATTAATAAACGAGCCGGTATTTTGCCCAGACGCCGAGAGAAATGCCAATCTTTTCAAATTTGGAGATTTTAATGGTACGGCTGAAAATATCGTACCGTGCTCGTATTATGCGCTCAAGAATGCGATAGTATATGTGTTGCATGGCTCTTGCGGCAAACATACTTCTTTTATCTTCAAGATGGAGTTGTGAAGTGGCTAATCGGAAATAGTCTTTAGCACGGGAAGCCTGGAATTCCATGAGCCGTACAAAATTTTCGTTATACTTTTCAGCGAACAAGTCATCCTCCGTATAGTCAAACATTTCCATTTCTTCTCGTGGAAGGTAAATCCTGTTGTTTCGCGCATCCTTTTTTACATCACGAAGAATGTTTGTTAATTGAAGGGCGATTCCAAGATTCTCGGCGAATAATTTCGCACTTTCGTGTTTGTAACCAAAAATCTCAATACACATCAGCCCCACCGTGGAGGCTACACGGTAACAATAAAGACGAAGCTCGTCGAAAGTATCAAATCTGTTTTTTGAAAGATCCATCTCCATTCCCTTTATCAATTCGAAGAAATGTTCGACAGGAATCTGGAAACGAGAGATAGTACCGGCAACTTTATTCAGCAGTGGAAGTTCTGAATTATTCGAAAATGCATTTTCAAACTCAATACGCCAACGACGAAGTTTAAGTGCTTTAATCTCATTTGGTTCTAATCCTTCATCTACAATATCATCGGTTCTGCGGCAGAAAGCATATACAGTGTTCATCGCATCCCTTTGTTCCTCCGGTAGGAGATTAAAAGCGTAATAAAAACTGCTTCTACTTTGTTTTGCTATCTGCTTTGCGTTTTCCTGGAGCATATAAAAAAGAATTTAACAGTAATCTGATGAAATCGGTTTTTGATAAAGTAACACGATAATCAAAAATCTTGTAATCAATGTAACGAATTTTCTTTAAAACAGCCAAACCACCAAAAATAGTCCACCGTATTTCGTATCGAAGCAAGCCACTGAGAAAATTATCTAAAGCTGTTCCTTTGGCAAATAGTTCTTCCGTAAAATTTACCAAAGAACTGATACACTCAATAGGAATTTGTGAAGCTATTAAGTGATTCGGAGAAATGATTTTCGTTCCGAAGCGGTAAATTTCCTCAAGTGGAATATAGAGTCTGCCCCTGCTAAAGTCAATAGAGGCATCCTGCCAGAAATTTGTTAATTGCAAAGCAGTGCAAATATTATCAGAAAATTCGTCCGCTTTTTCATTACGGATTCCGTGAAGGCGGAGGACGAGTCTCCCCACCGGATTAGCGCTGTTTTGGCAGTACCCCAGCAGTTCTGTTAGAGAATTATAAGAATGTTGGGTAATATCCTGTTCAAAAGCTGAGAGTAAATTAAGGAAGAGCTCCGGTTCAAGGGTGAACTTTAAAATAGTATCATGAAGAGCTTCATCAAATGCATCACAATATTCACCATTAAGGGTACTTAAAAATCGCTTACGAAAAGATTGAAGTTCACTCGTGCGCTGTTCCGGTGATTTATCTCCTTCATCTGCTATATCATCAGCAGTTCTCGCAAACCAATAAATTATAGCGATATGCTTACGAATTGATTTCTTAATTAAAAAAGATACAACAGGAAAATTTTCATAATGTGACGAAGCAAATTCCATGGCTTTTGAATATGTCTCATTGATGTCAAAATTATGATGTTTCATTCTGCCCAAAAGTTTTGAAAATGAGGCCGGAATTTATTCCAGAAAAATGTGAAGAGTGCCGTAATAATTATTACGCCGCTAAAAATTGCAACTGATTCAATAAGCTCAAGTCTTTTATAAATTTCTGTGCCTACATTACCGATTATAAGCCATTGAAACACATAAAACGATGTAACATTCTTCCCAATCCATGCAATACCCTTTACAATAAATATATCCGAAATTTTTTTCAAAACCATTGAAAAAAGAGAAAAGTACCCCAATAGAAAAATACCTATCCACAAAAACATTTCTATTCCGTGGTGGTAGTAAGGAGTTAATCTCGATGTAGCGTCGAGAATAAAGGAATGGGAAAAAATAAAAACAAGGATTGCTATTAACGGAGATAGTAAAATAACCTTAGATGAATATTTAGAATAGAAGGTAGTCTGTTCAGTTTTTGCATATAAGAAACCTAATAGTGGATACGCCAACCACGGCAATAACGGAAAGTAAGACCACTTATATGGACCACAAACAAAAGCTAAAATATATTTCACAAAATGAATGTTCCCCTGATACTCGGGAAAAACATTTCCCATTATTGCAACCAGAAATATTAACAATACGATCCAATACCATTTTAATCCGATGCGTTTTATCAAAGAAAGAATTAAAACACTCAATCCGGCAAGAGGTAAAATATCAGCGCCAAGAATATACTGCCATGGATTTACTTCAAAATAATAACGATTAGTGAAAAATGATATAAGAAAGTTCAAATTCAGACCAATATTCAATAATATTCCGCCACCTATCAAAAAAAATCCTCTTAGTAATTGTTCATCAAACCGCTTATCAGATTTGAAGACAAAATATCCCATTATCGTCATAAAAACCGGCGCCGCCGGGGGACCGCCAAGGAACAATATTATTTTTCCAATGAAACTCTCATAAACACTTTTATTTGCAATTACTTCAACAATATGAATCATGATCATAAAGACCACAGCCAGCCCCTTCAGTGTATCGGGAAGGATATTTCGTGGTTTTTGCTCCGCATTCATCTGTGTAAATATTTCTAAGAGGGCAAAAAATAATTGGTGAGGCCGTTTAAATGTTCGTAAAGGAGTACCCGGAAGTGCAAGTATGGAAGAAGATATTTATCAGCTATTAAAACGGCAGGCATAAGAATAGAAATTCCAAAATATCACTAACTTAAGTGCCCGGAACAGGACTCGAACCTGCACGAAGTAAAACCCTCACTAGACCCTGAATCTAGCGCGTCTACCAATTCCGCCATCCGGGCATTTGCCAAAAATTAAGGATTAAGGCAGTAAAATACTGAAAAAACTAATTAATTAAAATCCGGTTGATAATTAAAACCGATTTTAATGAACTTAAACCTATCAGTAATTATATTTTACCGAAATCACCACTCTGAATCACCACGATTTTGGCCACCTCCGTGAATTGTACAGCGTTCGGGTAATTTATCCGAGCGTAAAATGTCATTTACTTTATTAGGACAATTTTCTGTTGCCAGATGGGCTTCTCCCCTTTGAATAGATTCCATACAGAAATCAGCAAAAATAACACCGTCAGGCAGATTAAAATATTCTAATGGCAGCTTTAACTGATTATAAGTTTGTTGCATGAATTTCGCCCAAACCGGTAATGCGGCACGCGCTCCTTGCCCATACCAACCATTAAATTTAACTCTATGATCATCAAAGCCAACCCAAACAGTACCAACTAATTGAGGAGTAAAACCATTAAACCAGGCATCTGCATAGTCATTTGTTGTACCGGTTTTGCCGGCGGCGGGTCTATGAAAGTAACGACGAACAGAAGCACCTGTACCGCGGTTAACAACATCTTCCATCATATTCACTACAATTGCGGCAGTCTGACGAGATAATGCCTCCCTGCTTTCAGCTTTAAATTCTTCAAGTACAATTCCGTTTTTATCTTCTATGCGTAAAACAGGCACAGGTGAATTATAGATTCCCTTATTTGCAAAAGTTGCGAAACCACTGCACATTTCGAGAGGTGAAACCTCAAAAACCCCTAACGCAATTGATGGATAAGCGCTGAGATTACTGGTTATTCCCATGCGTTTTGCATATTTGATAACCTGTCTGGGTTCTGCAAGCTCAGAGGTTGTAAGTCGTCCTGCAATAACATTAACCGATTTTGCCAATGCCTCACGCAGAGTCATATAACCTCCATAATTTCCATCGCTATTTGCAGGCGACCAACCATTATAATTGAATTGTTCATTGAGGAGAGAATATTGTGGGAAACAACCGTTATCTATTGCAACTGCATAAACAAACGGTTTGAATGCTGAACCCGCCTGACGCCGTATTTGAGTAACATGATTTAGCCCATACGCGAATTCCTGATTTTGTCCTCCGACAAGAGCTCTAATATGTCCGTTCTTCGGGTCCATTACGACAAACCCGATTTGAATAGTGGATTCTACCTTTTTTACTGAATCAACAAATCTTTTATCATTCTTTAACTGATTATAAACTATTGTCCTGCTGGACTGATTACCTGCTTCTTTATACTCCGGGGAATTCTTGATTGCTTTATCAAGCAATTGTTCAAGCAATGCTTTGTTGTTCTCCCATTTCCAGTTTTTATAAAAAATTTCCTGATATTCCTTTAGGTGTTCAGCCGCAACTTTATTTGCAATCAATTGCATCCTGGAATCAATAGTTGAATATATCTGTAACCCGTCACGGTAAAGGTCAAGACCGTGTTTTTCTGCTATGTCTTCCATTTGGGGACGAAGGTATTCGAGAAAATGTGCCGCATCAGAACGCATTTTTACCTTTTTACCGCGGGCTAACTGAATAGGGGTTAATTTTAACTTTTGGTATTTTTCCTCAGTCAGAAATCCTTCACCAATCATATTATACATTACCAGATTGCGGCGACGAAGAGCATTTTCCTGGCGTCTTTCGGGGTCATAAACTACTGATGATTTCAAAAGAGCAATTAATAAAGCCGATTCAGGTAAAGTCAATTCCCTTGCACGCTTGTTAAAATACACTCGCGAGGCAGATTCAACGCCATAAGCACTTTTACCAAAATATGATACATTCAGATACAATTCTAAAATCTCTTTTTTTGTGTAAGTGCGTTCAATTTGTACTGCTGTAATCCACTCACGAATTTTCCTTACGACCGTGCCAAATGCATTTTCATTTGAACCCTTCAGCTTATAAAGATTTTTTGCCAACTGCTGGGTGATAGTACTTGCACCGCCTCCTTCTTTCGAGAGCGTAAACAAATTTTTAATCATAGCCGTTAGAAAACGCTGAAGATCAACTCCCCAGTGATTATAAAATCTCCTGTCCTCAGTTGCTATTAGTGCATTAACAAGATATGCCGGAACACTGTCAATATCGGTCTCAATTCTGTTCTCAATAAAATATTGACCAATTACTTCCCCATCGATAGAATAAACCTTGCTGGCAAGTTGTGGACGCGGGTTTTCGAGTTCTTCAAGTGAAGGCAATCCGGAGGCGATATAAATCGCAAAGACTAAAAAAAGAAATATAGCTGAGCCAATGAAAATTACTTTTTTCTTTTTTTTATCGTCCATCCGCTTCCAGGAGGCGAATCCGGTACCGTTTGATTGATTTTTATATCGTGCCAATTCTACTGCCAGTCAATTATTTGGAATTTTCCGGCTTCAAAAACTCCATAACAAGGAGCTTCGAGCCATGAACCAAGGTTAATATAAAATCCATTCTTGTATTGTTCAAAGCGTCTTTGATGCGAATGACCAAAAATAACATAATCCGCACCATTTTCGATATATTTCTTTGCAACTTCAAAAAGGCTATCAGCCTCACCATAGTCTTTTTTACTGGTGTATTTTCTGCTCGATTTACTACTGCCGCTTGCCAGCCAAATTCCCAGATCAGGATGTATTAATGAATATAAGCCTTGAAATCTTTTATTCCTTAAGACTTTCTTTAATATTTTGTAGCCTAGATCGTTCGCTACAAGACCATCACCGTGAGCAATAAAAAATTTCCTGCCATTAATAATTCTATGGAATCCATCTTCATATAAAATCGCTCCTACATCCTCCTGAAAAAGTGAAGTATGCATGAAATCATGATTCCCAATCAGATAATGTATCTCTACTCCATTTTCTTTTAATAAAGTCAAAGCTGTCAGCATTTTATAATATCCCTTTTGGGCAACCCTGCGGTATTCGAACCAGTAATCAAACAGATCACCTACTATGTATAATGCAGAACCATTCTCCCTTATATACTCCAAAAGCCGGACTAATAAAATCTCCCTGTTTTTTTCCGTCTGACTATCCAATAATCCCAAATGCAGATCCGATATAAAATAAACGGGTTTTTCTGCCACTATTGTTTTCATTTTTCGTAAGGAGTAATATCTTTGAAAACCGCCAATAATGTTCCCTCATAGTCGGGGAGCACTGCATGGGGGTTAGTTTTTAATTCAAATGTGAAAGTTTTTTCAGTCGCATCCATTACGACGGTTTTAGTAATCCAGTTTTTTCGGGAGGAATATTCAAAAGTTACAGGAATCTTCAGTATATAATCTTGAAAACCATACTGTACCTGTTTCATAGTCAGAGTAAGGAGAAAATCGTTTTCACGCTTTGTACTCTGGTATCTCCACTCAATATGAGGTACATTATCGCCTGTGTACACCCATTGGTCAAAAAACCAATCGAGATTTTTTCCGGAAACTTCCTCACAAACTTTTATAAAATCTGATGTAGAGGCATTTGAATACTTAAACCTCTCAAAATATGTTCTGAGAGTTCGAAAAAAGACAGAATCACCTAACTCGTTCCGTAACATGTGCACGACCCAGGCGCCTTTATCGTAAACGGTAGTTGAAAAAAGATCCTCCTCTGGATCGTAAAGCGTACCGGTGAAGTTAGGTGAGTAAATTGATGCCATCTTTGCATGCAATGCCTCCTTACCATTGTAATACTCTTCATACAAGGCTTCACAATAATTAGCAAATCCTTCATTAAGCCATATATCTCGCCATGAATGAGGTCCAACAGCATTTCCCCACCAATGATGCGCAAGTTCATGTACAAGAATATCATTAAAATATTTATTACCCGTGACGAATTTCGTTCCAATACCGGATATCGTTTGATGTTCCATTGCACCATTCTGCCACAAAAACTCTGCAACACCATACTTTTCTTTCGGAAAGGGATATGGGCCAAACAGATTTTCAAAACATCTCATCATAGCCGGATGATCTTCAAAATCTTTCTTTGCAGCATCGCGGTGTGAGGGCAGAACATAATACTGTAACGGAATGGTATCACCGGTTATAGAAATATATGATTCGTTAAAGTTATAATATTTCGATGAATATAAACTGATAAGATAAGTGGAAATCGGATAGCTAATATTCCATGAGTATGTTTTTTTATTACCATTTGTCTGAACTGAAACTAACTTACCATTGGAAACAGATACCAATGAAGAATCGGCAGTTATTGAGATATCTGCCAGCGCTTTATCAGAAGGTATATCATTGCATGGAAACCAAGTTGAAGCAAATTCAGGTTCGTTCAGAGAAAAAATTAATGGTTGTTCATTAATCTTACCAAAAACAAATGAGGCAAAACCTAATTTTTTTGGAGTACCACTGTATCGGATTCGTATTGCAAAAGTGTCCGGTAATTTTTCAGGTAAATGAATTCGTAATGTTGTTTGGTAATGTTCAAATGTTGCGTTTCGGCCTGAAACTTCTATGTGTGAAACCACCATATTATTATAAAGATTCATCTCAATAGTTTTGATGTTCTTATCTTTTAACTTTCCGGTGATTATAACATCCCCCGATAAAATCCGTTTTTCATGTTGCAAATCAATGTTCAGATTATAATGAATCACATCAAAGTTATACTGAACAGACGAAATGTACTGCCCTCTCGAAACCGTTTCTTTTCCAACCTCATCATTGGTTAATTCGAGATCAATCTCCGAAAAATAAATATGAAGAGGCAGTATTGTTATTATTACTGAGGAAACAATAAAATTGAACGGGCGTCTCAGAAGTTCAACTCCTGTTAATGATTTCTGCAAATATACTGTTAATTTTTATCATCGAAAGGTCAATATGCTAACAATATACGGAGTTTACCCGGAAGATATTTTGATGCGAGAAAATTGTTTTCCAGTTCTACTGAGAATGGAACAGGAGTATCTAATGAAGCCACCCTCATAATGGGCGCATCAAGATATTCAAAGCAATTTTCAGCAATCCAGGCGGCAATTTCTCCGCCGAAACCTCCGGTCAGAGTATCTTCATGCAACACAAGCACCCTGCCGGTTTTTTTTACTGATTCGCGAACAATTTCTTTATCCCACGGAAGAAAGGTTCGAAGGTCAATGAGTTCTACTGAAGAACCGGTAATTTTCTTCACTGCATCAAGCGCCCAATGAACTCCCATGCCGTAAGTGACAATAGT
>CAYTLQ010000255.1:0-3649 GCA_964438715.1 uncultured Ignavibacteriaceae bacterium | reverse complement strand
TGAGAATATGATAACCCTCGCCTGCAAACTTCATAGCCAGCGCTTTCCCGATTCCGCTGGATGCCCCCGTTATAAGAACCGTTTTGAACATTTTCACTCCGTATTTCAATTATTCAATATAATTCTGCTGATATTTAAATAAATAATAATCAACGGGAATTATGTATATCCTTTCCAAAATTAACTGAATTTCTTATTTTTGTACAAAAACTATTCCAATGCCGGAAAACAATCTTCTCAATATCGATAACATATTGATAAATAAAGAGATACTAAAAGTTAAATTCTCATGTGATTTATCGAAATGTAAAGGTGCCTGTTGTACACTTGAAAGTGAATACGGTGCGCCCTTACAGAAGTCTGAAATAAAACCCATGACTGACGCGCTTCCTTTTGTAATGGAGTATTTACCCGAAGAGCATGCCCGGGAAATAGAGTCGGGTGGATTTTTCGAAAAAAAGGATGGCGAACTTGTAACAAGAAGTCTGAATTCTCGGGCGTGTGTTTTCGTTTATTATGAAAATAATATTGCCCGATGTGCTTTTGAAAAAGCGTATCTGGAAGGAAAAATTTCTTTCAGAAAACCAATCTCCTGCCATTTGTTCCCTATTCGCGTATCGGATTTTGGCGGAGATGTTTTGCGGTACGAACGATTTTCAGAATGTTCTCCTGCACTCGAAGAAGGTAAAAACACCGGCTTAACTATTGGTGAGTTCTGTAAGGACTCTCTGGTAAGGAAATACGGTGAGAACTGGTACAATAAACTTGAAAATGAAATAAAGAAATAATGCTTACTCTCAGACAACAACAACGCTTAGAACAAAAACTTTCGCCTCAGCAGATTCAATATCAGAAGCTCCTTCAACTTAATACACTTGCTTTGGAACAACGCATTAAAACAGAATTGGAACTCAACCCTCTCCTCGAGGCTGATATGGAATTACGCGAGGAGCCTGAAAGTGACACTCCGGAAACCGATATCGATGAAGGCGAGGCAGAGGAATACGAAAGCAAGCAGGATGAATTTGATGTTGAGGATTATCTTAACGATGACGAGTATTTTTCCGATCCTTCATATCAAAGTAAGAGCAGTGAGGAAGAAAAGCTACAACCATTTGCGCCTTCCCGTGAATCACTTCAGGAACATCTGCTTAATCAGTTATATTTATTAGATATTGAAGACCGACTTATTATTCTGGGTGAGGAGATAATCGGAAATCTTGACGATGACGGCTACCTGAAACAATCATTAGAGTCAATTCGTAATGAAGTTGAGATGTTCGAGCATATTAAAGTAACACCGGAAGAAGCAGAAGCGCTCCTGAAAAAAATTCAAACCTTCGACCCGATTGGTATTGCAGCCCGTTCATTGCAGGAGTGCCTGCTGATTCAATTGGAACACTCATCATACGATCCATATTACACATTTCTCGCTCAGAAAATGCTCAAAGAATATTTTGAAGATTTTTCTCATAAGCGTTATGATCAGCTTATGCTGAAAATGCAGATGAGCGAGGAAACATTACGCTCCGTTCTTAATCTTATTCAAAACCTTAATCCAAAACCGGGTGAAGGAAATATTGAATATAGCGAATTGAATCAGGTCACTCCCGATTTTATTGTCGAAAAAGATGGTGATGACTATACAATAACATTAAATGACCGTAGTCTGCCAAGCATTACCATCAACCGCACTTATCTCGAAATGCTCAATAAAAACAAGGGGAAAAAGAAACTTAGTACTCACGAGAAAAATACTTATCAATTTCTTCGTGAGAAGTTTGAATCCGCACGCTGGTTTATTGCCTGCATCGAGCAACGGCGCACTACAATGCTCAGTGTTATGAAAGCCATCCTTGAACGACAGATCGAGTTTTTTGATAAGGGCCCGATGTTTCTCCGTCCGCTTATCTATAAAGATATAGCAGAAGAAATTCGAATGGATATTTCCACTATAAGTCGTGTTGTCAGCGGAAAATTCGTGCAGAGCCCGCAGGGAATTCATGAACTAAAGTACTTTTTCAGCGAAGGTCTTGCTACCGATTCCGGCGAGGAAATTGCAAATAAACAGATTAAAGAAATGATTAAAACAATGATTGAGAACGAAGACAAAAAGAACCCTTTAAGCGATGATAAAATTGCAAGCATCCTCAATAAAGACGGAATACACATTGCACGGAGAACTGTGGCAAAATACCGTGAACAGCTCCGCCTGCCGGTTGCTCGCCTGCGAAAAGGGTTATGACGAGCCTTCGCGATATCACGATTATCGTTTTATTGTTTTTCTCATTTGCCGCACTACATTCTTTTTTTGCCGCTTTCTCTCCGAAAGAATATATCAGAGAAAAGCGACCCGCTTTGCTCCCCTATTACCGTTTATTGTATAATATTTTTTCTATACTCCATCTGACGCTCGTTTTTTTTCTTATGCCGGATATCGATATCCTCGTTTACGAACTCACTCCACCTTATGATATTGCTATATTATTTCCGCAATATCTCTCGCTTTTCGGATTTATATACTGTCTGAGGTATTTTAACAATAGTGAATTTCTCGGAATCCGACAGGCGCTCCATGGTTTGCGCGGGACTTATGATTATTCCTCTCTGGATGAAAAACCGCATTTTCGTACCGATGGTCCTTTCCGTTTCGTACGGCATCCTCTCTATTTCTTCAGTATCATATTTCTCGGCTCCCGTCCGTATATGTTCCTCGATTATTTCATGGCTTTTCTTTGCATGACAATATATTTTCTTATTGGCGCCCGATTCGAAGAGCAACGACTGATAAAAATCTTTGGAGACGATTATATCAGATACCGGAACAATGTTCCGTTTATTATCCCGTTCATAAAGTAAAATTTTTATAAAATGAAAACCGCAGTATTAGCCCTTATAGTTCTTCTGTTTGTTAACCTAACAAATGCTCAGCAGGATACAATTCTTGCACGCATCGGCGAGAAAGAGTTAACGCTCCGCGAGTTCCGTGAACGATTTATGTTTACGCCGCAGATAATGGGAAAGAGTGATTCAGCAAAAGACAGCGTTCGTAAAGCTTTTCTGTATTCCTTAATTGCCGAAAAATTGTGGGCGATAGAAGGAGAAAAAAAACGCTACGATTCAACCGAAGCTTTTCGTGAGACTTATCCTGTCGTTGAAAAAATGATTGTTCGCGATGCGGTATTTAGAAGAGAAATTCAAAATCTTGTAAAGGTAACCGACGAAGAAATTCTGAAAGAGTTTGGCAAGGCAAACACCCTTATAACTTTCCGGTTTCTTTTCTCTGCTGATTCAGTCGAAATTTATTCCTTATTTGATTCTCTTATGGCTGGCGTTGAATTTGATTCATTATTAAAGAACCGGACAGAAGCTCAATTTCAGGCCGCTCCTCTGCAATATGAATACGGTAAGGGGAAAAAATCGGTAGCTAACATTCTTTATAAAATGGGTCTTCCCGGACAAATTTCAAAACCGTATAAGGATACTGACGGTTGGTTTATATTCCGGCTTGAAGAGCGAAAAAGTCGCCACCTGAACAAAAGTGATAATTATACACTTATATCACAAATTAAACAAAGTCTGGAAGAAGAGAAGACAGATTCACTTTATCAGGTTTATTACCGAAAACTGCTGGGAGGAAGAAAGATAG
>CAYTLQ010000254.1:0-4516 GCA_964438715.1 uncultured Ignavibacteriaceae bacterium | reverse complement strand
ACTTAATAGCATTATTTGGATTGTCACTTGCCTCAAATACTTTTATAGTTGATAAAAGTGCATCATCTCTGAAAATGTAACTATTTAATCTCAGTTCAACCTGACTTACCTGCAGAGGATCAATCTCCAATAACTCCAGATATTCTTCAGCAGCGCTCGTAAACATGAGTTTTAATGTGTACAGGTTACTCAATTCATAAATAAATGATTTCTTTTCCGCGGAAAGTTTTTTACCCTCTTCTAAAAATTCAATTGCTTTGTCATAAATCCTCAGCTCTATAGCATTAGCCGCTAAAGAGCGATAATATTGAGGATTTTTATTCTTGCTCAGGAATGATTCCCAAATCAAAAATGTTTGTTGTTCATCACCTTTCAAATAATAAACACTGCCCAGCATTCCTGTCAGCGAGACATCATTAGGACGCAGTTTCATCACTTGCTGAACACATTTTATAGCCGGTTCATATTCTTTCAACTTCAGGTAACAATTGTATAATGATTGGAAAAATACCGGATTATTTGGTTCAGCCTGGAATACCAATTCATAATACACCTTTGCCTTTTCAAAATCACCTGCCTGTTCAAATGATTGACCAAGCATAAATTTATTATTTATATCATCCGGTTGCCCGACTATCGTCGCAAAGGCAAAGAAAATTAAAGCCGGTAAAAGTTTTAGTTTATGCATAGTAAAAAATAGGCAATCATTTATAGTGAGAAAAGTCAAACAGGTAGTATTAGGGCAGGTATTATAATACCGGCTCCGATTAAATTATCGGAGCCGTCGAAAAATTATTTTGTTAATGTCATTTTTTTGCTGATTTTCATTGAAGGAGCCGATAATTGATAAATGTAGATTCCGCTCGGCAAATTATCCGCACGAAAATCAAATGAATAATAACCCGCTTCAAGTTCACGATTGACAAGTTCAGTAATTTGTTCACCGAGCAAACTATAAACCCTTAATGTAACTAATTGCTTAACGGGGTTACTAAATTTAATTGTTGTTGCGGGATTAAATGGATTCGGATAATTCTGTTCAAGTCTGAATCCAATTCTTTCAGCAGTTGCAATCTCAATATGTTGTGTATAAACAAATGAGCCATCAAAATCAATTTGCCGTAACCGATATGCATAATTTCCTGCTGAAAGATTATTGTCATCAGTAAAATTATACATGTGAGATTCTGTGGTTGTGCCAAAACCTGCAACAAATCCAACTGGTTGCCATTCAAGATCTTTACCTTCCTGAATAATGCTTCTTTCAATTTCAAAACCACGATTATTCGTTTCTGTTGCAGTCTCCCAAGTTAACTGAATGCCACTCTCAATTGACTGAGCGGTAAATGAAGTGAGCTCAACCGGAATATCATTATTTACTACCAAGGTTACTGTCCTCTTATGCACCGGTGTACCATATGGCCCAGCCCCCATAATAGTGACTGTGTAATTACCGGGAGTAACATTTCCGGTAGCTTTAATTCTCAATGGTATATTTCCGGGATAGGTACTGAGTACATCGCCGGCAGGCCAAATAACTGAAAGCGTACCTTGAGTAGGATTGGGAGTAATGCTTGCAGTAAATTTAACAGTAGAGTTATAGGCTTTTACACTTGGAACATTGAGTGAGAAAGTGGTTGAATCGTTATTATTAAGAATTGTCTGAGAAGCAGGAGTCGCTGTGAGAGCAAAATCAGGGAAATACCCTACAAACGATGCATAGTTATTGTAACGAAAATCTGTCCATACAAGCATTGATTGATTATTGATAGCAGTGATTGCATCATAATCACCCTGATACGCAGGAGCGCTACCGGAACCGGAAATTTTTGTTTTAAATGTCTGGTTTGATATCCGAACATTTGGAGCAAAAGTTACGCCGCCATCATCAGAGTAAGAGGCATAAACATCCATACTATCACTGGTAGGACATAATCTGCTATCGTACCACTTTACAAAAAGACGACCACTGGTTTTATCGCACCAGATAGCCGGAAAGAAGGAATGATTTGCGGCTTTATTCACATCATCATTTATTGTAACAGGTGCTGACCAGGTAGCTCCATCGTCGGTAGAGTATCTGCAGAATACATCTGGTTTATTACCACTTCCCGCAGGGCTATTTGATGCATATACCAGATACAATCTTCCACGATATGGTCCATAACTATTATCCGCTGCAATAAAAGGATACGGACGAGTTCTCATTCCGTTTACCGTTGATCTTCCGGAAATTTCAGTTCCTATCACATTTGAAAATTGCTGAGACGACTTAAATGCAAAATTTAAGCCTCCATTAGTGGAAACATAAAAGTTGTATGTACCCAGAGCATTGGTGCCTGAGTGAGTTACTACATAAACTTTACCTCCTGGTATATCGGTTGTACCAACACTTGGTCCAACGGCAACCATCATACCAGGTAGAACCTGTGTGTTAAAAGAGGCAGTTTGTGTCCAGGTGACTCCAAAGTCGGTACTGCGTGCAAAATTTCCTACGCTTCCGGTACTCGGTCCGGTCATTGTTGTGTAAACATAATTTGCATAAGGTCCACTGGTTTGGTCGGCGGCAATCCAGTTCTTATCTCTACCGGAAATTGCAGTCACAGCCGAAGACCAGGTTGCTCCGTTATCGGTAGAGCGAATTACTTTACATCCGGTTATCCCACCAAACATAGATTCATAGTACAAATTACCAAGACTATCATAAGCAGTCACGGGGTCACCATTGACAGAAGTTCCAAAATTCGGTGTCGATTGGAACCACTCTAAACCATCGGATGTACGAAAAGCAGTGTTAATATTAAAAGCATTAAAAAATTGTAATGGATTTTTCGGGTTAACAGACATGTGTGGTTCGGCACTTGCAGTACCAAGATAAAAATTATCATAACCATCTACTGTAATAACAGTTGTAGCAAGCTGTTCCGTTGGGTAAGCAATTTTAAATCCCCTCGGAATCGCGTCTATGTTCGATTCAGGATCTTCATTATTCTGAGCCAGAACAGGATTTGTCAAAAAGATGACACAGAAAATAAAAACGAACCGGTAGTAAAGACCTGTAAGATTATGCCTCATGGTGCCTCTTAGTATTTGATGAATGTTTTGGATTTAAGGAGAAATATAAAGAAAAATTTAATATAAGAAAGTGTTTTTGTTTTGGAGAGATAAAGAAAATATAAAGCCGGAGCAGAAATTTTACTGCTCCGGCAGAAAAATGAGTTACATAACCAACGCCATTATTGCTTTTTGAACATGAAGTCTGTTTTCAGCTTCATCAAATACAATAGAATTTGCCGAATCGATAACATCATTAGTTACCTCATCGCCCCTGTGTGCCGGCAGACAATGCATAAATAAGTAATCATGCTTGGCAACTGACACTAATGCAGAATTTACCTGAAATGGTTGGAATATCAATTTTCTTTCATTCGCTTCACTCTCCTGTCCCATACTTGCCCAAACATCAGTATAGATGATATCAGCATCTTTTGCGGCCTGTTTAGGATCTTGAAGAATTTCAACTTTACTATTAAAATATTCTGCATTTTTTCTCGCATTATTAACAATTTGCGGCTGTGGTTCATATCCTTTTGGTGATGCTATTGCTATGTCCATACCCACTTTAGAACAGCCATGTAAAAGGCTGTGTGCCATGTTATTCCCATCACCGATATAAGCAAGTTTCAAACCTCGTAAAGTCTGTTTCTTTTCCCAGATAGTAAAAAGGTCAGTAAGTACCTGACATGGATGTAATAAATCGGTAAGCCCGTTTATTACCGGAATCGAAGCCGACTCAGCAAGATCAATAACATCCTGATGGTCAAATGTCCTAATCATAATACCATCAAGGTATCGTGAAAGTACCTTTGCGGTATCTGAAATCGATTCGCTTCTTTTTAATTGCAGGTCATTAGCCCCGAAATACAAGCCAATGCCCCCCAATTCATAAATGCCTACTTCAAATGAAACCCGGGTTCTTGTGGAAGGTTTAGAGAAAATCATTCCCAATTTTTTACCGGCAAGTAAATGATGTTGCTGACCGATCCGAAGCTGCATTTTCACAGTTTTGGATAATTCAAATATTTGCCAGATTTCTTCATGACTAAGATCATGAATAGAAATAAGGCTTTTCCCTTTCATATTTACTGACATTGTATATTCTTTCTAATTTGTTATTATGGTTCCAGAGTGCGGATTAGCAATTCCTTCCGCATAAGTAATAAGTACTTTTTCCCCGCCATTCTTGCAAAAGTTTATAGCTGCCTGAATTTTAGGACCCATACTTCCGGCTTCAAATTCACCCTGATGAATAAACCTCTCAGCTTGTTCAACAGTGAGAGTGTCAAGGGCTTTTTCACCGGGCTTACGAAAATTAATGTAAACCTTGGATATATCGGTGAAGATAATGAGTTCCTTTGCATGAACATCCAGCGCTAACTTAGCTGCTGCGAGGTCTTTATCAATAACAGCCTCGATTCCCTGATAACTTCCGTCATTATTTCGAATAATGGGAATC
>CAYTLQ010000253.1:0-8755 GCA_964438715.1 uncultured Ignavibacteriaceae bacterium | reverse complement strand
CTCTGGTACCTTACCGACCATGTTGATATGACTCCAATTGATAATTTTGTTAATGGAATTCTAGGAATATTTATTTCAAATCCATCCTGGAAATTTGATGCAGAGCATGTTACAGTTATAAATGCCGGGACAATTATACTTTTACAAATTTTTATATCAAATATTGTCAAAAATAAACCCGCCTTACCCACCATGATAGCCGGTATAGCATTAGGTACATTTGGTATGGGTATTCTCGCAATATCCATGAATGCATGGGTATTTCTTATCGGTATAATGGTATTTTCTATCGGTGAGATGACAGCTCATCCGAAATTTATAAGTTATGTCGGCCTTATAGCTCCTGAAGACAAAAAAGCCACTTATCTAGGGTATGCCTTCCTTTATGGTGTTATCGGAAGCGGAATTGGTGGAATTCTTGGTGCCAATCTCTATGTACACTATGTGGATAATTTAAATCAACCCTCAACTTTGTGGTTTATATTTAGCCTGATAGGGGTTGCAACTATTATCGGTTTATTGCTTTACAATAAGTTTCTCGCCCCGAAACCAAAAGCTCAATCCTAAATAAAAAGCGAGGCGGGTTTAACCCGCCTCGCTACATATTATTCATTCGTTTACTACATTAAGAAGCTGAAATAAAAGCTCATTAGCCGGAGAAAAGTACACTTATAATTACAATAATAAATAATTCAACTCACTTTTATAATTTACTTCTCTGAAACGGCTTTGTAAAAATTAGTTTTCATAGAAAATAATCTTATTACCCGGCTTTCGAATCTCAATTATTTCATAATCACCATTTTATTTGTCAGTGAACCTTTTGGTGTAGTCAGACGATACAAGTAAGTGCCGGAAGCCAGCTCAGAGCCATCAAAATCAAAATTATAGATACCTGCTTCAAGATAACCCGATGCAATTTTTGCCACCTGATTACCCAAAATGTCATAAACTGCTAATGTAAAGTCGCAGGCCTCCGGTAATTCAATTTTAACCTTAGTTGTTGGATTAAACGGATTTGGGTAATTATTATGCAACACAAATCCCGAGGTTGATATTCCTGCTTCTATTATAATTTCACTGCTGTAGTTTACAGTACCATTATTATCTATTTGTTTAAGTCGGTAACTATAAGTTCCGGCTTCAATAACATTATCATTAAAGGAATATTCTTGTATATCCGTTGTAGTTCCTTTCCCCTTTACAAAACCAATAACCGACCACTGAGAATCGGTTAATTCATTTTTTCGGGAACCCAATCTTCGCTCAACTTCAAAACCATAATTATTTAATTCAGTAATTGTATTCCAATTGAGCTTTACATTTGCCCCCTCGGCAGTAGCATTAAACGAGACCATCTCTACAGGTATTGGAGGTATTTGTGTAAGACTAGCAGTCTTAAGAAAAATCCCGCCGGATGGATCGAATACAATTGAAGTAGGCTGTCTGTTAAACTGCCATGCAAAATGTTCATTGTTTACACTATTAAAAAAACGAATTGTTGTATCATTCCCGGTTGCAAATGAGATTTTAATCTCAAGCGGCATCTTGAAGAAAACAGTATTGGTCTGCGTCTGACTTGCGACAAATCCCACAGTCCAATTATTGGGTGCATTTTGTGCAAAGTAGTATTTATTTGCATAGACCGGATGATTTGGTTGGAAATACCATTGATCGAAGAACCATGATAAATCCTGCCCGTAGGATGCAGAAAAAATGTTTTTCAAATCCGCAACAACTGCGCTCTTATATTTTACAGAGGGATCGGTTGCATACGCTTTCAACGCAGTAAAAAATGCAGCATCTCCCATTACATATCTCAACATTGCAAGAACACATGCACCTTTGTAATAGGTAATTGCTGTATTGAATAACTGACTTGTGGGAGGGGTAGTAACCGCCCAGGTAGGATTTACTATTGGCCATCCGGGGTTGCCGGAAAAGTAACCGCTGGCATCACTTTGTATATCGCTCTTATAAGCATTGTATCCTGATTTATATTCATACCAGATTGCTTCACAAAAAGTAGCGAATCCCTCATTAAGAGTAATATCTGCCCATGTAGCACAGGTTATCATATCACCAAACCATTGATGAGCGAATTCATGAGAAATTAAATTCTCGCTCCAACAGTTAGGACAGAGACTTGTTAATGTCTGGTTTTCCATACCACCCCAGGTAAATTGATTATTGAGAGTGGCAAATCCATTTTTCTCAAAGGGATGTTCTCCGAATAAGTTTGAAAAATGCGTGGTCATCGGAATTATGGCAGATTTCATTGCATTCAGATTTGTCTGATTTTCACCTGCATTCCAATAAAATCTGATAGGAATACTATCATTCGGATTTGAAATTTTTCTCCAGTAAACAATATCCAGATTATAATTAACTTTTGCGGAAATTACCATAAGATATGTAGCAACAGGGTCTCTCGAAATCCAACGATAATAAATAGTATCTGCAATTTTCACTGAATCTGCAAGCCTGCCATTTGACCCAAGTTTAACAGAAGCAGGTACTCTGGCGGTTAAGTCAAAGGTGGCTTTATCCGAGGGTTTATCCCAGTTCGGAAACCACTTCCTTGCGCCTTCAGGTTCACAATCGGTAAAAACAAATCCATTGCTTATATAAATCGCGTTATCTGAAACATTTTTATGCTGAAAATAAATTTTAACATCAAGGGTTTCACCGAGTACATATGTTCTGTTTAGAGTGATATTTAATATATTGCTTATATGAGTAAATGAAATACCGGCACCCCTGACCGAGTCTATCTGTAGTGAGCTATTCACTGCCATTAGCGGAATAGTTGAGATGGTAGAATCTGCTCTGAGAGTAATAGTAACATCCCCTTTATAATTCTTTGGATATGGACTAATAAAGCAATTATACAAATCAAGTGAGAGTTTGTAATTTAATGCATCATAAGAATGAGGAAAGTCGGCGAGCTCCGAGTAAACATTTTGCCCTGAAATCATTTTTTTCTGCGAACAGTACTCCGCCCCACGGGTATTTAGTGAACTTGTGCTATATTGCGAAAATCAATTAGAAAAGAGGATGAGAAAGAAAAGGAAAAATAAAAGTAAGGATTTTTTCATATGGAGCCTTATTTAAAGTAATTTGAAATTTATAACATTTAATTTAATAAACCCTGAGCAGAAAAAGTGTTTGGTTGATCATTTCAACCGATTTTAGTTTTTTGTTACAAATCACAATGGCAATATTCTGATAAAGAAATTACCGGGCATTATTAATAATCTTGAAAATTATTCCTTGAATTGAATATATTTTAAGTTTAAAAATTAGATTTGCTGTTAATGAACCGAGAAATGTTTAAATCAAAAATTCACAGAGCCACGGTTACACAAGCGGAACTATACTACGAAGGCAGTATTACCGTCGATAGCGATCTGCTCGAAGCGGCTGATATATTGCCATTTGAAAAGGTTCAGGTGGTTAATGTTAATAACGGTGCAAGGCTCGAAACTTATGCATTAGAAGGTGAGCGTGGTTCCGGAATCATTTGCCTCAATGGTCCTGCGGCTCGATTGGGTTGTGTTGGTGATGAGGTGATTATAATTACCTACTCTCAAATGACTGATGAAGAATCGAAATCTCATAAGCCTAAAATTGTTCTGGTTGATAAGTCTAATAAAATCAATAAAATTTTATAATTTTTGTATTGACATTAGCCGTTTACATATTTAAAATGCTATTTAATTTTCAGGATTAATACTTCGAGAGTTATGAAAAAATTTGGAATTTTTTTTGGCCTCCTTTTAACTGCATCGGTTTTTGGTCAATTTAAAGATACCGATATATTAAAACCGGGAATCAGAGAAGGAATGATAAACACATCCGATAACTTTATCCTTGGGCTGATTAATCCTGCTAATTTCTCAATGAAACATTCGTATTCCCTCTCCTATTCTTCATTTGGCTGTAATGGCATTGCCCTGGGTGTTTACACAAATTCCATGATGTATAAACTTGCTGATAACCTGAACATCGCAGTTGATGCCAGTTTAGTTCATTCTCCTTATTCCTCATTTGGAAAAAATTTTCAGAATGATATTTCCGGAATTTTCATCAGCCGCGCCAGTGTACAGTATAATCCGTGGAAAAACTTTTCGGTTTCTCTCCAATACAATAGAATCCCTGATTATTTCTATCCCGGTATGTATCGCTATAATCCTTTTTATTCTCCGGTAGATTCACAAAACTTTTTACCAGTTAGTGAATCTGACAAATAGAGCTCCACGAATTGGGTATATCAGGAAATAATCAAGGTTCAACTTCCGGTTTTAACTCATCAGATAAAAAAATATTCAGACTGATAGCTATTTTTGCGCTCAGTCTCATCAACATAACACTGCTGTTAATGCTTATAAGCACTCTGAATGCTTCTGAAAGTATTTCGGCGGCAGACAAAAAATTAAACGATATCAATGGCTTACAGGTAGAATTGCTCTCTGCGGTATTGGATGAAAAAGCAATGACCGTAATGAGCGACTATTTACGAATGAATAAAGTTGATGTTGTTTCTAAGGGTTCTTATTATAAGTCAAGAATCCCATATTCACTGTTTGTAATAAGAAATGAAAAGAAAGAGGGTCTGTTCACACTTGCCGAAAAACTTGGTATTAAACCTGAGAACATTTTGATTGTTTCCAATAAAACTCTTTTAGTTGATGCTACCATAATTATCGGGACAGATTTCCCGGAACTATCACCATTTAATCGAGGCTCATTTTGAATTCAGAAATACTAACCCAAAAAGCTACCGAGCTTATATTCCAAAAAAAAGGATTTGATGTAAAGGTACTGGAACTGCAAAAAGTAACCACCCTTACAGATTACTTTGTCATCTGTTCTGCATCTTCCGATACCCAGGTAAAAGCTATCGCAGACCACATTGAACAAGAATTAAAAAAAGAGGGGATTCGGCTTTGGCATAAAGAAGGATATAGGGCATTAAACTGGGTATTATTAGACTATGTTGATGTAGTCATTCACATTTTCCGCGCTGAACATAGAGAATTTTATAATCTTGAAAAACTTTGGGGTGATGCACCGCTAACAGTGGTTACCGATCCGGCTCTTTCTGAAAACACTGCGAAGAGGAAAAAATGAATCTTAAGAAAACTCTTTACGACTTAGTAAACCCCGTAGTATCAGAATATCTTCAGGGTGAAGAAATCAATATAATTTTCGAATCACCTAAATTCGAATCGCAGGGCGACTTCTCTTCTAATGTTGCTATGCTTATTTCAAAAAAAATAAAAAAAAATCCCCGCGAAATTGCTAATGATATTGTTAACAAAATAACCGGGAAATCTGAAGTAATAGAAAAAATTGAAATTGCCGGTCCGGGATTTATCAATTTTTTCTTTAAGCCCTCTCTCATTCCTCGGATTTTGCCTGAAATTATTAATCGTGGAGAATCTTACGGTAAAAGCAATAAATACTCCGGTAAAAGGGCTAATGTAGAATTTGTCTCAGCAAACCCAACAGGACCTCTTACTGTCGGACATGGTCGGAATGCAATATCGGGCGACACCATTGCGTCACTCTTAGAGCAGGTAGGTTATACTGTTGACCGGGAATATTATTTTAATAATGCCGGTCGCCAGATGAGGGTACTTGGTGACTCAGTTAGACTGCGCTATTTGAATCTCCTGGGTCTAAATTTGCCGTTCCCTGAAGATTATTACCAGGGTGAATATATTAATGAAATAGCGATAAAATTAAAAAATGAATTTGGGGATAGTTTAAAGGATGAGCCGGCTGAAGGAAAATTTAAAGAAGCGGCTGAATCGGCAATTTTCCTTGACATCAGGAACACATTAAGTAATCTCCGAATCCATCATTCAGTCTTCTATAATGAAAACAGCCTTTATGAGGATGGAAGAATAAAGAATCTGCTTGAACACTTTCGCTCTCAAAATCTTAGTTACGAGTCGGATGGTGCAATTTGGTTGAAATTAAGTGAATTGGGGAATGAGAAAGATAAAGTGATTGTGAAATCAAGTGGTGAACCAACTTATCGCCTGCCGGATATAGCATATCATATCACTAAATTTGAGAGGGGCTACGACCTGATAGTAGATTTGTTTGGAAGCGACCACAATGCCACATATCCCGATGTGTTGGCGGCGTTGAAAGTATTGGGATATGATACATCAAAGGTAAAAGTGCTTATTCATCAGTTCGTTACAATAATGCGGGGAAATGAAGTTGTAAAAATGTCAACCCGAAAAGCAAACTATGTTACTCTGGACGAGCTGGTAGCAGAAACATCGGCTGATGTTGTCCGCTATTTTTTCAATATGCGTAGCATTACAACTCACTTAAATTTTGATCTTGCAGTAGCAAAAAAACAATCAGATGAGAATCCTGTCTTCTACCTTCAATACGCACATGCAAGAATCTGCTCAATATTACGAATGGCAGAAGAACAAGGATTAACACCGGATATCAAATCATTACATTTGCTCATTACAAAAGAAGAACAACAGCTCATTAAAAAACTTGGTATCTTTGAGGATGAAGTCATTTTTGCCGCTGAACAATTTGAACCCAATCGTATCACTACCTATCTGGAAGAATTAGCTGGACTTTTTCATCGTTTTTACACTGTATGCAGAGTTATTGGTGTGGAAAAAGACCTCGCTGCCGCCAGATTATCCCTCTGTATCGCTGTCAAAATTGTTATTGCGAATGGCTTACGAATACTTGGCGTAACTGCCCCGGAGAGGATGAACAAACTTACTCAGCAAGAGCAAGAGAACATAACATAATTTCAAAAGCCCCTACAGATTTTAACGCATCGGCACATGCTAAGGTAGTAGCACCGGTAGTAATAACATCATCAATAAGAAGTATTTTTTTGCCATAATACAATTCCGGTTTACGCACCCGAAAAGCACCATTTACATTCTGCTTGCGTTCCTGAATGTTGAGTCCTGTTTGTGATATTGTAAATCTTGATCTGATAATACCCTTCGTGCTGATTTTTACTCCTAACTTTTCTGAAACACCTTTTGCCAGATAATACGACTGATTATATCCTCTTTCGGCTTGCTTAACAGGATGTAACGGAACAGGTATGATATAATCGGGAAGATTGTTATATCTCTTTTTGAGTTCCAATCCTAATTTACTACCAAAATACAAACCTACCCTGAATTTTCCATTGTACTTTAAGTTATGAATAATATGCCGGAGCGGAGAACTTTCATCAAATAGATAAAGGCAGAAAAATTCACTAATAATCCCGGAATTAGAGAATTTCTTTTGAAATTCAGTTTTAAGAAGAGATGAATCGACCTTTATTAAACCATCCGAACATTTTTGGCAGACATACTTTTCTGCGGATTGAAGCTTGATTCCGCATCCACAACAGAATCGTGGAAAGAAGAAGTCAAAAAACTCATTAGGAGATTGAAAAATCAAGAAAATCCTTTACAACATTCCTTCGCGTTTCCTGATAAACCATTCAATACTAAATAACAGAATAATAATTATTAGCACTGAATAATCGGTGTAATACTGCCATTCAAAAGTGTGTACATATTCTCTGCTCGCTTTTTTATCCAAAGCTTTTAGTCTAGAGAGATATTCCGAAACGGCTCCGGAAAAATATACATTCCCCTTAAATGGTCTGGTAATGGAAATAAGAAAATTATAATCGGATGTAGTATTATAAAACTCAATTTCATTACCGCCGACAATAAATCGTCCTGTTGCCTTCTCAACGAGACCTGATTGTGCAACTGCAATCGCTTCATAACTATAATCATTTTCGTTTTTAGGAATGAATTCTCCCGAATAGATTCCATTACCAAGCGAAGTCAGGGAAATAGGATATTCATCTGAACCGGCTTTTATATTTACATTTATCTCCCCCGATTCAATTGGCTCATAAGTTTCTGAATAAAGTTCAGCAATAAATTCAACAGTTTCCCCGGGCGAATACTCTTTTCTCGCGGTTCTTATACTAAACTTCTCTTTCTGCCCTGCGGAAGCCAACCATTTTAAAGAATTTTGAATAAAACGATCAAATCCAATTGATTGAGAATCTTTTCCCTGAAGTTTCCATTTCCAGATATCGTTAGAAGATAAATAAATGGTTCGTAAGCCGGCTATGTTTTTCGTTATCAAAACCGGAATTTTAGTAAGTACATTATTTACTTTTGCATACAGAAGCACTTCTGACCCCGGTTTTACTGTAATTGAAGATTGCGCAACATTAATTGGCGGCAGGGTTTCCCAGAATGAATTGTTTTTATCCGGAGTAACAGAAATAATAGGATGTTCTTTTTTGACATCGTCCGGAAAAATCTGTGCTTGAATGAACTTCACAATTGAACCGGATATTGTTACAGGCAGAAATGAGGATAGCCTGGCAAGTAATGAAAAATTAGTACTTTCCCCTGCCATTATAAAAAACGGGATATTCTTTTCAGTAATCATTTTTATAATATCATCGAGAAGCATTAGAGACGATGACTGGGAGGGAAAATTAACCAAAAATAAAACAGCAGTGCTGTCAAACCTTTTTTTGTCAATCGGGGATGAAAATTTTCCATTACCCAATTCCACAATAGAATAAAGAACGATGTTCGTGTCTATGCTCAGAGAATTACTAATAAAACTGAAATCTGCCGATGGAGCTCCACCAACTAAAGTAATTTTTAGTTTCGATTCCCTGACTTTTATAAATGCGTTTTTGGAATTATTTTTTTTATTTTTT
>CAYTLQ010000252.1:0-3921 GCA_964438715.1 uncultured Ignavibacteriaceae bacterium | reverse complement strand
ACTAATGCAATAGGATGTTTTGAAAGTGTAAGAAGCCTTGATAAAACCTTCTTCTTAATCAGTAATTTTATTAATCAGACTATGGGCAATGCCTCTTTTGTTAATAATCTTGCTTTTACACAATTTTAGGAACTTTATCATTTTTTCCCTTTATGCCCCGGTGACAACATTATTTAGTGCATTGAGAAATACCTCACTGCTTTGCGCCCCGGAAACTGCCAACGATCCGTTAAAAAGAAAAAACGGCACACCACGAACTCCTATCTGCCGTGCTTCGTAAACATCTCTTTCAACATCAATAAGAAATCTGTCTCCGGTAAGCACCGCGGAAATTTCTTCTTTAGGGAACCCCAATGGTTCAATTATATGTAATAATGTGGAATCGTCATCGATATTTTTACCTCCTGTGAAATAAGAGCGGAATAATACTTCCTTTGTTATATTCTGCTTACTGGTGGTTTTTGTAAAATGTAATAAACGATGGGCTTTAAGTGAATTTGCAACAATTACCCTATCCATATTATATACCAGCCCTGCAGTAGCCGCCATCTGCGTTACATACTCATTTAATTTTTTCGCTTCATCTTCACTTATACCCTTATGTTCCGCAAGAAAGCGATTAAGATTTTTAGTTGGATTAGTTACAACTCCCGGAGAAAGTAGAAAACTTTTCCATATTACCTTTACTGCATGCTTTTGCGGGAACTCCTCTAATGCAGTTTCAAATCTTCTCTTACCTATATAGCAAAATGGATATACTATATCACTCCATATTTCGACGGTTACATCTGCCACAATGTCTCCTCCCTTTTTTGGTGTACGCTAATATAACTTCGAACGCTTATTTAGGTATGCAAACAATGCCTTGTCAAACGGTTCTGAAGTCTCTATAAGATTATACTCGATACCGTTTTTCAGGCACTCATTCACCATGGTCATCCGGTACTGTTCAAAAGCCTCTTTATATGCCCGTTGTATCTGTACAGGCTGTGTGGTAATTTCTTCATCGGTCTCCAGTCCTTTAAATACTGCATCTCTTCCGAAAGCGAAACTACGCTCAAGAGGATCTAATATGTGGAAAACTATTACTTCATTTTTCTTATAGCGGAAGAGCCGGATGCCATGTAAAATACTGCTCACATCGTCGAGCAAATCGGAAATAATTATTACCATTCCCTTATGCTTTATATTTTCCGCAATTTTTGAAAAGCACCGCGAAGACTCTGTTGCGCCCGTTGTTGTTGCACCCGCTAGCACTGCAAGTATCCGGTTAAGATAAATACCTGTAGCTTTCGGCGGAATTTGTTTGATTATATTTTCGGCATAGAGTGAAAGTCCTGCGGCATCTTTCTGATGAATTGCAAGATATGAAAGTCCTGCCGCAAGCATAGCGCCGTAATCAAATTTTGTGATGTTACTTCCGGAACGGAACTGCATAGACCGACTGCAGTCCAAAAGAATATTGCATCGGAGATTCGTTTCCTCTTCGTACTGCTTAACAAAGAAACGATCGGTCTTTCCATACACTTTCCAGTCTATATCCCGTGGTGCATCACCTTGCATGTAAGGGCGATGCTGACTGAATTCTATGCTGAATCCGTGGTAAGGGCTTTTATGCAATCCCAGAAGAAACCCCTCAGCAATGTAACGCGCTTTCAATTCAAAAGATGAAAGTCGGGAAGCTACCTCCGGACGGAGGTATTTCGTAAAATCCTGTACAGAAACTTCCTGCACTATTTTCCTGCAGACTGATTCTGCATAATTATTTGTTCGGGTGGTATGCCGAGAAACTGCAGTTCCTGTTTTGCCGATGGTGTAAGTTCATGATCGGGATATTGGGCAATAAACTTTTCATAATTCACTTTTGCTTCGTCATATTTTTTCAGCTCATTTGCCTGAATAAATGCTATCATAAACAGTGCGGGTGCGGCTTCTTTACTTTTGGGATATTCCGAAGATACTCTTTTAAAATACCCTATCGCTTTTTCATTTGCCTGCGAAGGCTCAATATCCTTATCAATTTTTCCCTGATAAATTTTTCCAAGCTCAAACAGCGCCGTGGGAGCGGCATCACTTCCGGGGTATTCTTCCACCAGGGCTTCAAATTCTTTCACCGCTTCTTTTATCTTATTGTCTTTCACAAGGTTATAGGCATTCTTCATATATTCCTGATCGGTTTTCGTACTGCACCCGAAAAAAACCACAACCGCAAGAATTAAAGAAATTACTGTAGTCCGCATTGTTATCCGAAAATAGTTTATGAAAAAGTTAAATTTATTCTTTTACTGTATAGTAAACAATCCACAAAGAATGCCGTTTCTACAACATTTAATGCAAAAGTATGACAGAAAAAATATTCGGGTAATAAATAACTTGATCTTGAATTCATAGGGATTTTCAATTCTGCTAATATTTCTATTAATAGAAATGTAAAAATTAACCTGGCATCAATTTGTTGTATTTTTAATTGTTTTGCACTATTCAATGAATATCGCTATTTTTGTAAAGGTATTTGGGGCTATAGCTCAGCTGGGAGAGCGCTTGAATGGCATTCAAGAGGTCAGCGGTTCGATCCCGCTTAGCTCCACAATCGGTCACCCTTATGAAATATTAATAAATTCATAAGGGTTTTTCTTTTTTAGTTCTACTTAGGCATTAGAACAGCAGCCGAAATACCGGCGCTCTCTATGGGAATGTACAACCTGCCCGTTTCTTTTTTCTTGTTTCTCAGCGAAACTACCGATAAGTTTAAAGGAGAAATTCAGAAAACTATTACAGTACTACCTTAGGACAAACTATGAGTCTCAGTCAGATCGCCAGATCGATAAGTCCCTCCCCAACCCTCGCACTCAACGAAAAAGCGGCTATTCTCAGAGAAAAAGGAGATCCCGTCATTCATCTCGGCGGAGGAGAACCAAAAAGCAAAGCCCCTATTGATGCTATTCTTGCCGCCGCGGCACATCTTAATTCCGGC
Organism: uncultured Ignavibacteriaceae bacterium; assembly: GCA_964438715.1. Taxonomy (GTDB): domain Bacteria; phylum Bacteroidota; class Ignavibacteria; order Ignavibacteriales; family Ignavibacteriaceae; genus CAYTLQ01. The sequence goes on along the minus strand of CAYTLQ010000252.1, from coordinate 947 downwards.
GAAATCCGTTATGCACCTGCCGACGGCATACCTGCACTAAAGAAAGCAATAATCCGTTATACCGAAGAATTTTATCATAAATCTGTTGCTCCGGAAAATGTTATTGCTTCCGGCGGAGCAAAACAAGCTATCATGGTTGCGTTACAGGCAATACTCAATCCGCAGGAAGAGGTACTATATCCTTCACCGTATTGGGTAAGCTATCCCGAAATGGCAAAACTGTGTGGTGCAATTGGTGTACCGGTTGTTCCGGAAGATGGCTCGTTTTATCCGCGTTTGAAAGATATTGAACAGCGGGTAGGTCCATATACAAAAGCAATAATAATTAACAGTCCTAACAATCCAACGGGGGCAATGTACTCCGAAGAATTTATTGCTGAAATTGTTGATTTCTGCGAACGCCGCGATATATATCTCATAATGGACGATATTTACCACAGACTGGTCTTCGATGGGAAAAAACCAATTAGCTGTTACGACTACGCAAAAGATAAAACCGAAAACTCGAAGCTTATTGTTATTAACGGTGTAAGCAAGGTGTATGCAATGACCGGATTCCGAATTGGCTGGGCTGTTGCAAATAAAAAAATCATCGAGGCTATGACAAACATTCAGGGCCATCAGACAAGCGGTCCTTCGGTTCTGTTGCAAAAAGCTGCTGTCGGCGCACTTAACGGAATTCAATCTTCTATTGACAGTCTTCGCAGTACACTGGAAAACAATCGTAATGTAATGATTGACCGCCTGAAAGCATTCAAAGGTGTTAAGGTTACCAAACCAGATGGTACTTTCTATTGTTTCGCCGATTTCAGCGCTTACGAGAAAAGCTCTCACAAACTTTCTAACATGCTCATTGATAAAGTATTAGTGCTTACCGTACCGGGCGCAGAATTCGGCATGGAAGGCTACCTTCGCCTCTCCTATTGCGGCTCAATAAAAGATATTAC
>CAYTLQ010000251.1:0-13226 GCA_964438715.1 uncultured Ignavibacteriaceae bacterium | reverse complement strand
CCCGCCACCACCAAAACCACCACCGGGGAACCCTCCAAAAAATACACCCCTGCGTCGTTTTCTGCCGAAGAGTGATAGAATAATGAAAATAATAAATAGAATCGTCTGGAAATTGATGGGAGATTTTTTGTTTTTCTCTTTTTTCGGTATTGCCTGGTATTCCCCTTTGGTTGCTTTAATTATTGAGTTTACTCCGGCAGTTATGCCTCCGTAATAATCATTATTTTTAAAGAAGGGGATCATTTCATTTCTGATAATAGAGCTGGCAGTAGCATCCGGCAGTGCTCCTTCCAGGCCGTAGCCAACCTCAATGCGAACTTCGCGGTCGCCCTTAACTACGAGAAGAATAATTCCATTATCTCTGCCTTTCTGCCCGATTTTATTCTGCTCACCAACCTGGTAGGCAAAATCTTCAATCGGGTAATTGTCGAGAGTTTCCATTATAAGGACAACCAACTGGTTTGAAGTTGAGTCTTCAAAGGCCTGAAGAAGAGCCGAAAGCTGATTAATTTCAGATTGAGTAAGTGTATTGGTTTGATCAGTTACCCGCTGGCTAAGTTTTGGTATCTGCACTTCTGCAGATACCAAAACAGTAAAAAGAAAAAAGATCAACAGAATATTCGTTTTCAAACTTTTAGCCATCGGATTATTAAATAAATACCGTAAAAAAGGTATGCCGGATTTTAAATCTTTAGAACTCTACCTTAGGAGCGTTTTCAGATCCGGCCGCGGCCTGAAAATACTGTTTATCGCGATAACCGAAAATACCGGCCAGAATCATAGCAGGAAATCGCTTAATGGCAGTGTTATAGGCGCGTACCGATTCATTAAATTTATTTCTGGCAATGTTAATACGGTTTTCTGTTCCTTCCAATTGAGCCTGAAGCTGTAGAAAGCCTTCGTTTGCTTTCAGGTTAGGATAGTTTTCTACAGTTACAAGCAGTCTGCTGAGCGCACTACCCAGCTCGCCCTGTGCCTGTTGAAATTTCTGGAAAGCGGCAGGATCGTCCAGGACTTCTTTTGTTACTGTCATCTGGCTGACTTTACTACGGGCTTCAATTACATCGGTAAGAGTTTTTTGCTCGAAATCGGCATAACCTTTTACTGTGTTCACAAGGTTTGGAATAAGGTCTGCTCTACGCTGATATTGGTTCTGAACCTGTCCCCAGTTGGTGTTTACCTCCTCATTTAAGGTAACAAAGTTGTTATATGCACCTATTCCCCAGGAAACAAGGATAATTAATCCAATAACCAATACCCCGACAATTGATAAACCAATAAGTAGTCCTTTTTTCATCAACGCCTCTGTTTTTATCTGAATGGTAAATGCAGTGATTTAAGGAGATAAATTTACTTTAATATATTATCTGTTACAAATGAAAATACCTGCAACTGCAGGGAGACTTTGAGCAAGGAGTATGAAAAACGAATTTCATGTATTTGAAGACGGAATTCAGGCATTTTTAGAAAACAAAAATTGTTAAATAACTTAAAAAAGAGGCTATTTTTATTACTATATTTTTAATTCAGCTTTGGCATTCCTTTTGAGCATCAGGTCTAAAAAAGCAATGAGGTTTTAATGTCGCACTTTGTTATTCCCGAAAATCTTGCTATCAGTGATACAGGATTTCTTTTTATGCCGGCAACCGGTGAAACTTTTACTCTAAATGAGATGGGTAAGAACATATTTAAGATGATACAGGGCAAAATGTCTCCGGACCAAATATTTAATGAAATTCTTGAAAATCATGATGTGGATAGAAAAACACTTGAAAGGGATTTCCACGATTTTATCCATCAATTGAAAAACTTTGGTTTAATTAAAGAAGTATGAATATTGCAGTAACCGGACTTAATGCCACCGATAATCCCGGACCCGGGGTTCCTGTTATGCGTTGCCTATTGGAAGCTGATGGTTTCTCAGGAAAACTAATAGGCCTTATTTATGATTCTCTCGATCCCGGTATTTATATGAAAGATCTTGCGGCGAAATGTTACATGATACCATATCCTTCGGCAGGACTGGAAAATTTATATGAGAGAATTAAGTTCATTCATGAAAAAGAAAAACTCGATTTCATTATCCCCACACTCGATTCTGAATTGTACGGGTTTGTAAAATTGCAGGATAAGCTCGCCGAACTCGGTATTAAAACATTTTTGCCTACTTTCGATCAACTCAATTTAAGGGCAAAGGATAAACTTTTTAGTTATTGCTCGGGACATGGTATTAAAGTTCCGCAGAATATTCTCATTACCTCTGAACGAGATCTTGCAAACATTCAGGCTACCTTCATCTATCCTGTTGTGGTAAAAGGAATTTTTTACGAAGCGTATATTGCACATAATTATGAGGAAGCCTATAACGCTTTTCTTAAATTGCGTGCTAAGTGGGGCTACCCGATTATAGTTCAGGAATATATCAGGGGTGATGAGTTTAATGTGGTTGCACTGGGTGACGGAACCGGAGAAACAATAGGCGCCGTTGCAATGCGTAAACTCTACATTACCGATAAAGGAAAGGGCTGGAGCGGCGTAACAATTCACGATGAAGAGTTAATAAGAATTTCAAAAAAATTAATTAAAGCGCTTAGCTGGCGCAGTGGTATGGAATTGGAATTTATGAAAGCCCATACAACCGGTGAATATTACTTACTTGAAATTAACCCGCGTTTTCCTGCATGGACCTACCTCGCGCCCTCTGCAGGACAGAATCTTCCCTATGCTATGGTGAAAATTGCCATGGGCGAAAAAGTGGAACCTTTCACAGATTATGAAATTGGTAAGATATTTGTCCGCTGTTCATGGGACTTAATTACATCTATGAAAACTTTTGAACAAATTGCCGTAAATGGAGAAATTACGCTATGACAATAAATGAGAAAAAAAGATATGAACGACCGGTAATTACTAAACAATATTCCGGAATGATGAACAAGTTTGGTTCGGGTCCTGCAACCAGAGTAAAAAGTTCCATAGACGGTGTGCCTGTAAGTGAGCTTGTAGAAAAATTCGGTTCTCCGCTATTTGTTATGTCGGAAACGAAATTAAGAAATAATCAACGGAATGCATATAGAGTATTTAAAACCCGCTATCCGAAAGTTCAGTTTGCATGGTCCTATAAAACCAATTATTTGAATGCTGTGTGTTCAGTGTTTCATCAGGAAAATTCATGGGCGGAAGTAGTATCGGAATTTGAATATAAAAAAGCCCGTGCTCTCGGTATTCCCGGAAAGCATATCATTTTTAATGGACCCGATAAAAGCAGAGCGGCCCTTCTTACAGCAATAAAAGAAGATGCAAAAATCCATATCGACCATTTTGATGAATTATATGATATTATTGAATTAACCCGTGAATACAAACTAAAAGCTAAAGTTGCTATAAGAATTAATATGGATGTGGGAGTCTATCCTAAATGGGACAGGTTCGGGTTTAACTATGAAAATGGGGAAGCATGGCAAGCCATAAAGAGAATTATGGCGCAACCCGAAATGAAACTTGTTGGCTTGCACACGCACATTGGAACTTATATGATGAGTGCCGAAGCATATCGCATTGCTGCATCGCGACTTGCTTCGTTGGCGCACAGTATTAAGACCGAGTACGATTATCATATTGACTATATTGATATGGGAGGCGGATTTGCTTCACATAACACACTCATTGGTCAATATCTTCCCGCAGAAGAAATTGTCCCCACAATTGAACAGTTTGCTGATGCTATTTCCTCCGGACTATTTGAACTGCCGTGGCGGCCTGATGAGTTGCCAATGTTAATTCTGGAAACCGGACGGGCGCTTGTTGATAGTGCAGGATATATGATTTCTACCGTGCTTGCTAATAAACGGCTCTCTACGGGACGAAAAGCGGTAATTATAGATGCAGGAGTTAATCTTCTGTTTACCGCTTTTTGGTATAAACATAAAATTTCCCCCGCACAGGAATGTGGTATTCATGGTGAGGATACTTCACTGTACGGACCTCTCTGTATGAATATCGATTGTATTGCAGAATCTATTATGCTTCCGGGATTAAAAAAGGGAGATAAGATCGTAATTGAGTATGTTGGCGCTTATGATATGACACAGTGGATGCAATTTATTGCAATGCGTCCGAATGTTGTTATGATTATGGAGGACGGAACTGTAGAGTTAATAAGAAAATCAGAAGATCTTGAGTATATTGTTGACAGAGAAATTATTCCTGAGAAGCTGAAAAAACTCTGACAACTTATTTATGAAATCGTTTTTATTTTTTGCCGATAGTGTTCTTTACAGTTATGCGCAAATATTTTTCAGTAACCGAAGGTGGTTTGGAGCCTTAGCGCTTACAGCCACTTTCTTCAATCCGAAAATTGGGCTTATGGGACTTTTCGGAGTAGTGATGTCGAATTTGGTTGCGTATATACTGAAGTTTAATCAGGCAAAAATACGATCGGGTTTTTATGGTTTTAATGGAATGTTATTCGGAGCTTCGGTATTTTACTATTACCAGACCGGCTGGGTGTTGTTAGGGTTAGTTCCTGTTTTTGTGATGATTACATTTCTGCTCTCGGCAGTAATTGAACATTACTTTGCTACTGCATTTAACCTTCCGGGTTTAAGCCTTCCATTTATTTCAGCATTATATATTTTTGTCATATTTCTTACTAACTACGATGGTATTGCTTATAGTTCTGCTGTTGCCACATATACCATTGATATACCCTCATGGCTTGCACATTATTTTGAGTCTATTGCTCTTATTCTTTTTCAGAAAGATGTGCTGGCAGGTATGCTCCTTGCTGTGGGATTATTGTTTTTTTCGCGTGTGTTATTTGTTCTGAGTATTTCCGGATACACCTTCAGTTATCTTTATCTCAGTCTCATTCTCCCGGAAAAAACAGAATCGTTGTATATACTCAACGGCGTGAATGCTCTGCTTATCAGTTTTGCAGTTGGCGGAAGTCTGGTTATTCCATCAAAAAAGAGTTTTTTGCTTGCCGCAATCTCGGTACTGCTTGGTACAATAGTAACAGGTTTTTTTTCTCAGGTTTTTGCGGGCTCACTTCTGCCCGTAATAGTTCTCCCATTTAATTTTATTACTCTGCTTACCATCTACAGTTTAAAGTTCCGACAGGAACAAACGGGACTTGTTTTATTATACTTTGCTCCGGGTTCTCCGGAAGAAAACTATTATTTTCACCATACGAGGCGTTCGCGGTTCGATAAAATAAAATATTACCATCCCGAACTTCCTGTATTGGGAGACTGGTATATTTCTCAGGGATTCGATGGTGAATATACACATAAAGATAAGTGGAAATATGCCTGGGATTTTGTTATTAAAGATGATTCGGGAAAGGAATACACTTCTGATGGAAATACTCCTGCTGATTATTATTGTTATAACCTGCCTGTTGTCTCTGTTTTAGAAGGTACCGTTGTAAGGGTAGTCGATCATGTTCCCGCAAATAAAATTGGTGAAGTGAACATTGAAAAAAACTGGGGGAATGCCGTAATTATTGATCATGGCGAGGGATTATTTTCCGCATCATCGCACCTTGAGGCAAAAACTATTAAGGTGAAAGAGGGAGACAGAGTAGAGAAGGGCGATATAATTGGAAATTGTGGCAATAGCGGGCGTTCTCCTTATCCGCATTTGCATTTTCAGTTTCAATTAACAAACAAGCTGGGTGAAAGTACATTTCAATATCCTTTCGCCCACTATGTAGAAAAGAAAAATAATGAACTGATATTGCATTCATTCGACTATCCACAAGAAGGAATGCATATACGAAATCTTAATCTTGACAGGAATCTTAAAGAAAATCTTGAATTCCGCCTCGGAGATAAATTTAAAGTATTTTATCGTCTGCATGGAGAAGAGAACACTGAAGAATGGGAAGTGAAAGTTTCCATTTATAATTCACTGTACATTGAATCTTCAAAAGGGTCAACAGCCGCAATATATAATACGAACAAAGTATCATACCTCTCAGAATATACGGGCACAAAAAATTGCGCTTTGTATTATTTTTATCTATTGGCCTTACAGGTACCTTTTACCAACGAGCGAAAACTTGTTTGGAATGATACCTATCCTTTGTTTCTTGTTCCCGGTTCACAGTTTCGCTATTTAAGTGAGTTTCTACTAATGTTTACTGAGTTCTTTGAAACCCGGGCAAGTTTCAGTTTCCTTCCGGAGGCTGAAACAGAGGAGAATATGGTGATGGTAAAAAATGAAATTAGCATTTCAGGGAAACATATACTTCGGGGAATGAGCCGTAATTTTACCGGCTATTTGAAAATACATCCGGATGAAGGTTATAAAAGTTTTTCGTTATATCAGAAACAAAAAGAAATATTCCATGCAAAGTTTTTAAAAGATGAAAGGAAAAATCCATGAAGCGATTTATATTTATCAGTGCACTCGCCGCAATAACTATTCTCTCTATATTTGTCATTGAATTGTTTTCACAAAAAGAAGATGACAAAGTGAAAGCATTTAATGAATCAATAACGCTCGCGACAGAAGGAAATTATGATAAAGCTATCAGCGCATTAACAAAAATCTATGAAAGCAATAAAGAAGATTTTCTCATTAATATGCGGTTAGGATATCTTAATTATTATAAAGGCTCATATTCAGAATCGAAACAATACTATCAGAAGGCGGTGAGTCTTAAGAAAAACAGTATTGACGCAATGTTGGGATTGACATTACCGCTTGCCGCCCTGAAAGAATGGGAGGAAGTAAACAAATTGTATCTCTCTATTCTAAAACTGGATGAAAATAACTATACTGCAAACCTGCGCTTAGGTCAAAATTATCTTATTACAGGAAATTATACTCAGGCAAAAAAACATCTCGAAAAAGTGTATGGATTATATCCTTCCGAATACGAAGCTAATCTCTCACTTGGCTGGACATACTATTATCTCGGTAATACAACCAAAGCAAAAGAGCTGTTTGTGAATACACTTATGTTAAGTCCCAACGATTCGCTTGCAATTCAGGGACTTCAACTTATCCGCTAACATATCCTCTCAATTATTACTAAGTGTTGTTTCCTGATAAATCAGGGGACAACACTTTCTTAAGTATCCTGCATAAAATCAAAAACCGAACATTTCGGAAAAACAAAAAACACTGTTGATAATTGTTCTGAATTTGTAATTATGAAGTATTGCTGTTTATAAAGGAAATTTCATAAAAGCGAAATATCTCTTGCCATTAAAAAGAAAGTGTTTAATTATTAAACACTACACCTTCAGTATTTAGCATTATTTTTTATTGTGTAACGGGCATTATTCTTGTATCAAACAGTCATCTGTATTCTCTTTTGAGTGTTTGAAAGATTACCCGTGTCTGTAATACAGGCAAAAAAATTTGCAAAGAAGCTGGCTAATCTTACTAGCCAAGACCCATCACTCTGCTACCAGTGTGGAAAGTGTTCAGCAGGATGCCCTCTGCGGGATTTTATGCCCGATCCTCCAAACCGGATAGTACGCTTTGTTCAGTTGGGAATGATTGAAAATGCGCTCCGTTCCGAAACTATCTGGAAATGTGCCGGTTGTCTCACATGCAGTGAACGATGTCCAAAGCAATTTGATTTAGCAGGATTTATGGACGCTCTTCGTGAGATATCCCTTGATGAAAAAATACCAACAGCAAACGAAAAAATCTCAGCATTCCATACATCGTTTCTTAACCAGATAAAAAAGTATGGCAGATCGTATGAATTGGGTTTGATTATGGAATATAAACTTCGCTCAGGTGAAGTATTAAAGGATGCAAGTCTTGCACCCGGAATGCTGAAACGCGGTAAGCTTGCTTTTTTCCCGAGTAAAATTACCGCAATAAATGATTTGAAAGACATCTACAAAAAAATAGATGCGGAGAAAAAAGACTGATGGAATTTGGATTTTACCCCGGTTGCTCGATGCATGGAACTGCGAAAGAATTTTCTCTGTCACTCAATAAAGTAGTTGATGCACTTGGAATTACTCTAATAACTGTACCGGATTGGTCTTGTTGTAGAGCCACTTCTGCTCACGCAACCAACAAATTACTTTCTCAGGTACTGGCTCTCAGAAATCTGTTACAGGCATCAAAAATTCAATCGGAAAATCTGTTAGCGCCTTGTGCGGCTTGCTATTATCGGCTTAAGCACACACAAAGCGAAGTAGAGCATAGTGAGATTCTTCGGGATAAACTGGAAAATATCCTTGGTGAAAAGTTTCTTTATAAGGGAAGAATACTCAATCTGATAGATGCTCTTGAACTATTCGGCATTGATAAGATTAAACAAAAAGTCAGCGTTCCGTTAAAGCAAATTAAAGCCGCGTGCTATTATGGATGCCTTCTTTCCCGTCCCTCAAATGGCAAAGAAGGTAATACGGAAAATCCGCAGGGTATGGAAAAAATAGCTCATATACTTGGCGCTGAAACAGTACGATGGAATTACAAAACAGAATGCTGTGGAGCGGCTTTTTCATTAAGTGAAACCGAAATAGTTTATGCGCTATCAGCAAAAATTCTTGATGACGCAATCCGACATGGCGCTAATGTAATAGTAACAGCATGTCCGTTATGCCATTCAAATCTGGATATGCGACAATCTCAATTGTTAAAGGAAAACCCCAAAAGAAGGGCGATAGAAGTATTATACTTAACCGAATTAATAGGTCTTGCATTAGGATATGCGCCGGATGAATTGGGAATGAATTATCACTTCGTACAATCAGATTTTACCCCGGAAAACGAACAAACTGTAGTTGAACATAATGGGGAAGCGGCAAAATGAAAGTAGGAGTATTTATTTGTTACTGTGGAGAAAATATAGGGAGAACAGTTGACTGTTCCGCGGTAGCGAAGGCCGCTTCCTGTTTTCCGGGAGTTGTACATTCTGAAGATTATAAATATATGTGTTCTGACCCCGGACAGAACCTTATTCGTCAGGCAATCAGAGAAAAAAAACTTGACGCAATTGTTGTCGGCTCCTGTTCGCCTCACATGCATGAAAAAACCTTCCGTAAGGCAGCAGCGGCAGAAGGAATTAATCCGTACTTAGTTGAGATAGCCAACCTCCGCGAACATTGTTCCTGGATTCACGATGATATAGCGGTTGCAACGAAAAAGGCGATTGATTTAACACGGATTGCCGTGGAAAAAGTTCGCAGAAATAATCCGTTAGCGCCTATAAAAGTGCCGGTTACAAAAAGAGCGCTTGTCGTTGGAGGCGGCATCGCCGGAATTCAGGCATCTCTCGATATTGCTAATGCGGGATTTGAAGTTGTGCTTGTCGAAAAGGAACCTTCGATAGGCGGTCACATGAGCCAGCTTTCGGAAACTTTTCCAACCCTCGACTGTTCGCAGTGCATTCTCACTCCCCGTATGGTTGAGGTTTATCAACATCCTAACATTACGCTGTACTCTTATGCTCAGCTTGAAAAAGTTGAGGGATTTATAGGTAATTTTTCTGTAACCATAAGAAAGAAGGCTCGCGGAATAAATGAAGATTTGTGCACGGGTTGTGGATTATGTGTTCAAAAATGTCCGATAAAAAAACACGCAAAAAGCGAATTTGAAGAAGGACTTGCGACCCGACCGGCAATCTATGTTCCTTTTCCACAAGCAGTTCCAAATCTTCCCGTAATCGACCGGAGTGTATGTACTTATTACAAAAGCGGTAAATGCCAACTTTGTAAAAAAGTATGCGGCAGAGAGGCAATAGATTTTGAACAGCAGGATAGCTTTGTTAATGTAAAAGTAGGCTCTATTATTGTAGCAACGGGTTATACACTATACTCCATCGGCGAACAACCTTCGGGTAGTATCACAAAGGGATATCCCGAATATGGATACGGAGAATTTCGGGATGTTATTAATGGCCTGCAGTTCGAACGCATCGCAAGTGCATCGGGACCCACAGCCGGAGAGATTTTGCGGCCATCTGATAATACCGTACCAAAGACCATAGTATTTATTCAGTGTGTTGGTTCGCGTGATGAATCGAAAGGCTTTTCCTACTGCAGTAAAATATGCTGTATGTACACGGCAAAACATGCTATGTTATATAAACATAAAGTGCATGACGGCGAAGCGTATGTTTTTTATATGGATATTCGCTCCGGTGGGAAAATGTATGAGGAGTTCGTGCGTCGTGCAATTGAAGAGGACGGAGTAAAATACATTCGTGGGAGAGTTTCACGAATCTATGAACAGGATAATAAACTCCTTGTAAAAGGCGAGGACACAATTGCTGGTGTTCCGCTTACCATTGAAGCCGATCTGGTTGTGTTGGCAACTGCAATGGTTGCGAGAAATGAAGCCCCGACGCTTTCTCAGATGATTGGCATACCTTACGATAAGTACGGTTTTATGCAGGAGGTGCATCCAAAACTACGACCGGTGGAAACGAGTACAGGTGGTGTTTTTCTGGCCGGCTCGTGCAATAGTCCCAAAGATATTCCGGAGTCGGTTGCAATGGCCTCTGCGGCGGCGGCAAAAGCCCTGGTGCTTTTTGGGGCAGATGAATTAGAACGCGAACCGATAGTTGCTGTGGTAAATCCCGATTCATGTGTGGGGTGTTTTTATTGTAAAAAGGTATGTCCGTATAATGCAATTGAGCAAAAGACAATTGTTAACAAAAACGGGGAGATACTTCGTCGCGTTGCCTTTGTGAATTCGGGGCTATGCCAGGGATGCGGTACCTGCAATGCAACCTGTCCTTCAAAATCAGTAGAATTGTCAGGTTTCCGTGATGAACAGATTTATGCCGAGATAGGAGCTTTGGAGGAGATATGGTAGAAAAAGTTGTTGATGCAAATACAACAATAACAACAGCTAAACAGTGGGAGCCTAAAGTAGTCTGTTTTGTATGTAACTGGTGTACATATACAGGTGCAGATCTTGCAGGAACAAGTCGTTTGAAACAACTTCCCCATGCCCGACTTATCCGTGTGCCATGTACGGGAAGAATTGATCCGGTATTTATTATCCGTGCGTTTGAAATTGGCGCCGATGGTGTATTGGTTAGTGGATGTCATCCGGGGGATTGTCACTACAATGCGGGTAATTTTCATGCTAGAAGAAGGTGGGTGTTTTTCAGGGAGCTCCTTCATTTTACAGGTATTAGTGAAGAAAGACTTCATTTTTCCTGGGTTTCTGCTTCTGAGGGAAAGAAATGGGTAGATGTTGTGAATACAGTTATTGAAAAAATAAAATCTGTCGGTCCGTTCGAATCATATTCAAGACTTAACAATCAGTACCGCTTTCCTGAACAAAACGGAAGGACCGATATATGACAATATTACAAAATATTTGTGCGGAATTACTCGGTAATGGTTTGGTGCAGATGATAATTGGATATAAGAAATCCGGAAACAGAACCGTTCCATTTATTGCACGCACAATCAACGACACACGCCAACTGATTTTTGATAATAATGCTGTAAACAACCTTGCTGTTTATTTAACTCGTTTGAAATTACCCCCGGATGGAAAAACAGGAATTGTGGCTAAAGGCTGTGATATTCGCAGTGTTACAGCTCTCATACAGGAAAATCAGATCCGACGGGAGCAGGTGTATATTATTGGGGTTGAGTGTTTTGGGGTTACCGCTGAAACATCTGCCGCACTGAGCAACGGCAATGTAATGGAAAAATGCAGAAACTGCTCACTACACTCACCTCACTTATACGACACAATAGTTAAAAATGAAATGCCTGTAATTGAAATAAACCCTCCTCAGGAAAACTTTTTGAAGAGAATTGAAGATATGGATCCAAAGGAGAGATTCGCTTTTTGGGAAAGTCAATTTGAAAACTGTGTGCGTTGTTATGCATGCAGACAGGCATGTCCTTTGTGTTACTGTACTCAATGTATCGCAGATAAAACAGTACCGCAGTGGATTGAATCTTCATCAACAAAAAGAGCAAATTTTTCCTGGAATCTTATTCGTGCTTTCCATTTGGCCGGAAGGTGTACAGGTTGCGGCGAATGTACCCGTGCATGCCCCGCAGATATTCCACTTTCGCTTCTTAATATGAAAATGGCTGCCTTATCTCTTGAACAGTTTGGATATCGGCATGGAATGGATGTTAACGAACCAACTCTTGTAGGCTCTTACAGTTCCGCAGACAAAGAAGATTTTATAATGTAGCTGATGAGATACTGTATGGAAAAATTGTTTATTACGCATTCAAATTTACAGGCGATTGTTGCAGAGTTACTAAACGATAAGGTAACCGTAATAAGTCCAGATGAAGATGGAAAAAATTACAGACCACTTTTATCGGCAGATAATTTTTTATTACGATACGATACCTTACCAACAAGCATCTCACTAAAAGAGTATTATTTTCCCCGGACCGAGCCGGTATTCTTTTTCCGAAATAATAACAGCTCTTATGAATTAGTTGAAACTTATAAGGAGCAGAGGATTGTGGCATTAGGTATAAAACCTTGCGATGCTTCTGCTATTCCCACACTTGCTAAAGTTTTTAACTGGGATTATAAAGATGACTTCTTCAATTACCGGGTGAAAAATATTACTATCATAGGTGTTTCGTGTCGTAAGCGAGATGAGTATTGTTTTTGTGAAAGTGTGGGCATTAATCCTGAAGAAGGCACTGGTTGTGATGTGCTTCTGATACCGGCAGGTGACGCGGGATTTTTTGCAGATCCGATTACAGAAAAGGGTAGTGAATTTCTTGATTCATTCCAAAATTATTTTGAACAAAGAGAATGTGAAAATTCTTTTACACCTCCTTTAGAGAAACCTGTTTTTAATATAGATACAATTAAAAACTGGCTTGATAATAATTTTACTTCAGATCTCTGGAACTCTATTGGTGAGGTTTGCCTGGGCTGTGCCAAATGTTCTTTCACTTGTCCGGCGTGTCACTGCTTCGATATTGTTGATGAGAGTTGCGGCTACAATTGTGGTCGGAGGATGAAGAACTGGGACACATGTCAGTCGCCGGTTTTTACTAAGCATGCATCCGGACACAACCCTCGTGAGACACAGGCAAAAAGATTTCGTCAGCGTATCTATCATAAATTTAAGTATTATCCGGAGAAGTTCGGTGAAATACTATGTACCGGGTGCGGAAGGTGTAGCAGAGGGTGTCCGGCTGGCATAGATATACGCGAAATTCTTTCGGATATTAATGAGATGGCAGCCAGATAAAAATTTGTAAAACTATTTTACTATCATAAAACACGATGATTAATTT
>CAYTLQ010000250.1:0-9666 GCA_964438715.1 uncultured Ignavibacteriaceae bacterium | reverse complement strand
AACTTAACCAGTGTGCATTCCATGTTTCTATCTGATTACCTTTAAGTTTTCCTCCATACTGATTTATGAGTTCCCGATATTTCTTCCAGCCCTGCATAATGAGATGAATGACATTTTCATCGTCTATGAGAAAACATTCTTTTCCGGTTCTTATTCCACAGGCAACACCAAGCCATGTCGCAAGAATATCTTCTTCATCCATTGGCAGTTTTAAATTACTTACCTGCCCTGATGTAGTTTGCTCATTATCATCAGAAGGGGCAACAAGCGAGTTAATGGTAGAAATTGTACCTATCTGAGCGTTCTTAAGTAATTTTTCCCGTCGTATTTTCTGAGGAACCTTACTGATTTGTTTTGGGTTCTCCAATGGTGTGTTTCCACCACTAAGCAAATAAATATTGTGATTGTAAAATACCGGCCAAAATTCTTTTAACCAGAATTCTTTAACACTCAAATTTGATTTGTTTGTTTTATTATAAATTTCGACAACTTTTTTGCCAATTACTGCGTGATACATAGTAATCCTTTAAATAATATTTTCGGTTTCTCTTAAATACAATCCAAGTTCCTCGTCATAGAGGCTATCGGGAACGACCAGAGGCCTGTTTCCGGTTCGCAACTGTTTAACACATTGAAAATTTTTATTTCTTGTTATACTAAATGATACAGGAATTTCCATTCCAATTCTTTCTTCAATAGCGGCATTCATATACTGTTCGGTATCACTCTCTGTAATACAGCACATTGAATCAATTTCTAACGACTGCATTAATTGCGAACGGGGGTAATCGTGCAATTTATGAATCAGGAAATTGTTACCATCAAAAATTGTGGAAATGTTTTCCCTTATGGGAATAGTGGGATAAACTTCATCAATGAGTGCCTGTATTTTTGTTTCCTCTAACAATTCTCCATTGTCAGGTAGAACATTAAATGTTCTCTCTATGACAGAAGAATTGTAGGGTCTTTGGTCTCCGGATGGTTTTAACACATAGACCGGTTTATATTTCCCGATGGTATCGTTATTCCTTATTCTGTTTATTCTGCCAAACCTTTGAATCAGTGCATCAATTGGAGCACATTCAGTAATCATTACATCAAAACTTATATCAAGACTAACCTCAACTACCTGTGTGCTCACTGCTACAAAAGCTTCGGGTGACTTGTTCGCCTGCATTAACTGTTCCTCAAGACTTTTCCGCTGTGCTCTTTTAAACCGTGAATGCAGTAATAAGATCGGTGGCAGATTTTTACCTGTATTTTGCATTTGCTGATAAATGTTTTGTGCCTTGTTTACAGTATTACAAACCCATAATATTTTTAATCCTTTATTAACTGATTCATTGAAAATTGTAAAGCACTCCTCGAGGCTTTGTAATTTATAGACAATATGGCGATTAAAAGTAGTTAACTGATCGGAGGTAAGCCTGTATTCATTTACTTCACTTTGCCCTAATACATCAATAATTTTATTGTATAAACATTGCGGCATTGTCGCAGTACCAATGTGTATTCTGCAATCAAGCTTTTTCAATAGTTTAATCAATTCCAGTATAATACCCATCATCAGGTCAGAGTATGTGTGTACTTCATCAAGAATAATATCTTTCCCTTTCAATTCAAGCATCATTGACTCGTACCCTTTAATGCCAAAAACAATACCCGCCAACTGATGAGGTGTAAGTATTTTAACAGAGGCTCCGGGATGTGTCTGAAGAATTTTTTCTTCATCGGGAACACCATTATTTCTCAGCGTAACAATGCTCGATCCGTGCTGAAGGCGTATATCATTTTCGGGATAAAGCGCTTTTAACCGCTCATACATAGCGTTTATTGAAGCCTGATAGGGAAGCGTATAAAATATTCTATCTTTACATTGTGTGAGCAGAAAGTTTGTTTTACCCGCTCCTGTTGGTGCCACGACTATAGTATGCCTGCCGTTATGCGTTACCGGGAACATACTTAACGGATACAGTGGAGATTGTAATTGCTTTATAGTAGTATGGCTTGGAATGGAAAAAGATTTATCAAAAACGCCATACACTTGAGCTCCAAGAGCCGAAGCCAAATGGTCTGCAGACATTAGCAGTCCACGCCACTCAGACCAACCGAAATCGAGATTACTTGCCTCACATCGTTCCACAACTTTGTCAAAGACTTCGCGTATGCCGGATAGGGGCAATACAACAGGTTCTATTCCTAACGATTTGAGGACTGCGCCTGCTTTTATACCCCAATCATCCCAGCCCTCTGCGTGGGTTTTAAATACCCTGTCATCACCATGAATTTCTGCCAGATCAATAATACCCTTACCGGTGTTGTTTGTCGTTTCAACAGGCTTATGATGTCCGATTATCATTTCAATTAATGCCTGCCATTCCTCTTCCGGAAACGAAGGGAGAAAAAATAATGATGCAATTTCATGCCTCAACGGGCATTGTATTCTTTGTTGGTAAACATCATACTCATCATTGTGGAGTTTTTTTTGGAAGACGGGATGAGCCTTTCCCAGGTCGTGAAGTGCAGCGCCTTTCACAGCAACAGATACATCCATACCCCAATGAAAGGCTAGTTTTTCGATGGCAAACATTACATGTCTGGTGTGCTCAAACAGTGTCAGTTCTCCATTAGTCCGACCTTTCGCCAGAAGTATTTCAGACATCGAAATTCTCCGAGGCATTGTAATTCGCAGGATCACCTATAATTACTAGTTTACCAAACATTGGCTCAGAATTCTTAAATCGATTAAAGCCAGCGAGAAAGGAGTCGTCGGATTTACCGGGAATAAATTCAAAACCTTCTATTTTATCAAATGCGGTTTCATCAATTTCCAGAGGATTTGCATTTACGGGAAATAACACATCTTCATTTCTGCACAAGCATAGATGCTGTTTTGCCGCAATTTCAGCATCCTCCTGATGAGAAAATGCAAGAATAAGCTGTGGAGCAATTAGTACTCCTCGTTTTATTATTGATGTGTTCTTGGCGGTAATTCCACCTTTAATTTTTTTATATGCCCTGCTTTCAGTTCGCTCTTGTTGCATGGATAAGCCATTATAGCGCAGTCGATGTCTGAGAATCTCATGTACCCCAAGTTTCTGGCGGAGTCCTTCTATGATTGAGGGCGTTAAAAACTGTTGGCTAAATGTAAGTTCGTCTCTAACCGCTGTCCAGGGCTTAATAAATCCAAATGATCCGGCATATTTAACAATGTACATAACTACTCCTATAATACAAATCCAAATCCACAACCTGTTGAGTGACCAACACCCACAGAACGAACAAATTCCTGAATGAGCTCACTGCCTTCAACATAGATAGGACAGTAAACAGCTTTGTTCTGAATACCGTTAATTGTAACCAATTTGGTTTTTATCTTTTGATATGTGTCATCAACCTCTATGGAAAAATCATCATTAATACCTGCATTTGAGGCTTTTCGTTGAATTATGGCAGTAAGAATCTGCGACATTTCTTTTGTTGCTGATGTAAGAAACTGCGTCGAATTATCTTCTCCCTTTTTCTTTACTAACATTGGACTGGCAAGGATAAATCTGTTTTTACCCCGTGGAAATACAGGATCTTTACAAAAAATTACCTCCGAAACCGTCATACCGCAAAAAAGTTCCGGATACTTTTGAATAGAGGGCAAAAAATCGAGCAGATGGCTTTTATCCCAAAAATCTATCATCCAGGTTGCGCCCGAACTGAAGTCCAGGGCATTATTTTTAACATGTCCTCCATTAAGCCAACTGAATGAATACAGACTGATTTTATCATGGAGTTCATTGTGATTGCCAAGCCATTTATGGAAAGTTCCCAGCAGTAACTGCTGATAAGTAAAAGGAACCGGTTTGTTATTAGGAGTAATTTTCAGGTTAATTCTCATTAAAACCTCAGATTGTTTTTTAAAAAATATGTTGTATAAATAGTTTTTTAGTATCATTGAATGATACTAATTCAGAAAAGAGAATTTTTTTCTGTTCAGGTAGAAGTAAGTGAAGACAATGCTCCGCAATGTGGGACACAATAAATGTAACCCCATTACAGTGAGTTTGAAACGGAAAATAATTATAAAATATCTAAAACGGAAGAGCTGAAGAAATTATTGTGGCGGGTTACAATAACAATGCCCGCTGAGAGCGGGCATTGTAATTATAGTAAAGGTACCTAATTAAATGCTATCGCACAATATTACCATCGCCATCTATAAGTTTAATTTCGTAGCCCGTTTCTTTCAGACCGGCTTCAATTTTTGCTCTATCACCTACAACAACCCAGATAACATTTTCGGGGAAAATTGTTTTTTCAACAGAGGCTTTTATTGCGTTGAGATCTAACGCTTTTACAAGTGATGAGTATTTTGCAAAATAGTCATCAGGCAGATTGTATGTAACCATTTCGCTAAGCGAACCAAGTATTGCACCGTTGGTTTCCCAGCTTCCCGGCAGTTCGAGTGTCTGATTGAGTTTCAGTTTGTTTAGCTCCTCTTCTGTTGCCGGACGAGTGCTTTTGATTTCCCGCATTTCTTTTAGAATTTCAAACAGTGACTCTTTTGTTTTATCGGTTTGCACAATACCATAAAAAAGATATGGCCTTTGCGAAATAGTGTTTAAAATAGTACTGCCGGAACCATAGGACCAGTGCTTATCTTCTCGCAGATTCATATTAATGCGTGAAGTAAATATACCGCCAAGTATATTGTTCATTGTCTGTATGGCAATTTCATCTTCACCGCGTTTCGGAATAACAGACCCGGCAAAAATTATAGATTGTTGTGCGGCAGGTTTATCCAGGAGATATATTACCGGTTTTTCGGGGTTTGAAACCGGCGAAATATTTTTTACAGGAACGGCTCCCGGTTTCCAATCTTTAAATAATTTTTCGAGTTTCGGTTTTAGTTCTTCTAATGTAATGTCGCCGACAATTACCAGAGTAGCGTTATCTGCCTTGAACCATGTTTTGTGGTAGTTTATGAGATCATCACGCGTAATTCTGTTTATTGTATTCTCATAACCGGAACCGCTGAAGGGAAGTCCGTATGCATGATTTTCACCAAAAAGCAGTTTAGGGAAAACACGGAGCCCCATAGAAACAGGAGAGGCTTTTTCGCGTTTTATGCCTGCAATTTTTTCTTTTTTGAGGCGATCAAGTTCTTTCTGCGGGAAAGTGGGGTTAAGTATCACATCGCTGAAAAGAACAAGAGACGCGTCTAAGTTATTTTTCAACGCTGAGAGAGAAACAGTACAGTAATCAAGTCCGGCGCCTGTTCCTAACGAAGCACCCAATAAGGCGAGTTCCTCATTAATTTGCAATGCATCGCGTCCTTTTGCACCTTCGTCCAACATGTCCATTGTCATACTTGCAAGACCCGGCACACCAAACTGATCTGCAGCAGAACCGGAATTAACCATTAGTCTGAAATTTACTGTGGGTACCGAACTACGCTGAGCGAACACAATCTTTAATCCATTGCTTAAAGTTGTCTTTTCGAATTTCGGAAAAATTGCATCCGGAGTTTCTCCGGTTTGAGGAAGTTTCTTACGGTCAACATCTGAAGCAATAGTGGTAAACTCCGGATAGGGGTGAATTTCCAATATGAATACTCCATCACTCAGCCACTGATTACCTGCGTTTTTCAGATCGGCAGATGTTGCTTCTTCAATCATTTTCAAAGTGTTTTTATAATAATCGGGTGAGCCGCCATAGACCATGTTCTGTGCAAGAATATCAGATTTTCCGCCGAATCCGCCGATGCGTTCAATGCCACGAACAAACGATGCAAAGTATTGAGTTTTCACTCTCTGGAGTTCTTTTTCCGTTGGACCGTTTTTCAGCAATTTGGCAAGTTCTTCATCGAGTATTTTCTCAATTTTTTTGAGGTCTTCACCGGGTTTTGCAGTTGCTTCAATATAAAACTGACTACCTATTTCACGCACATCAATGTAAGCAGAAACATTTGTTGCAATCTGCTCTTCGTACACAAGGCGTTTATAGAGTCGGCTGTTTTTTCCCGAAGAGAGAACATCGCTGAGCAGATCGAGCATTACGGCATCGCGGGTGCCCCACTGAGGAACATTCCACACTTTGTAGATACGGCTTTGCGGTACCCTATCCTGTGCCACCATTCTTTTAACACCGGTCATTTTTGCAATATTACTTTCATACCGGGTAACCGGCGGACCCGGGGGAATATCGCCAAAGTATTTTTCAACTTTTTCGTACACTTCTTTCGGGTTAACATCGCCGGCTATTACCAGCACTGCGTTTGCGGCGCCGTAGTAATTTTTGAACCATTCATGTACATCCTCAAGAGAAGCCGCATTAAGATCTTCCATAGAACCTATAACAGTCCACGAGTACGGATGACCGGCAGGGTATGTGTTCTTAGCAAAAAGTTCGTACGCCAAAGCATAGGGTTCATTTTCTCCCTGGCGTTTTTCATTCTGTACAACGCCGCGCTGTTCATCGAGTTTAGCCTGTGTTACCGCACCAAGCAAATGCCCCATTCTGTCCGATTCCATCCATAGTGCGAGATCGAACGCTGACACGGGTACATTCTGAAAGTAGTTTGTGCGGTCTTCATTTGTTGTGCCATTGAGATCGGTTGCGCCAACCCGCTCGAGCGCCTGAAAATAATCATCGTCGAAATTTTCACTTCCATTAAACATAAGATGCTCGAACAGATGAGCGAAACCTGTTTTGCCGGGTTTCTCGTTTTTTGAACCAACATGATACCATATATTTACCGCAACGATAGGGGCTTTATGATCTTCATGTACAATAAGCGTTAACCCGTTTTTAAGTGTGTATTTCTGAAAAGGGATGTCAATTTTGAAAGTTTGAGCAAGTACTTCGTAATTCATACATAATGCCGAAATTAGTGCAAAAAAAATGAGAGATTTTCTCATAATATCTCCTGTTTAATGAAGAAATATACCTGATTTTTATAATCTGACGATGAAAAAATTTTTCCGCTCCCGTAGTTTCATCTCAGAGTAATAATCATGGAAAACTATTAAATATAATGTAAAAGCAACAGGGAAATTATGTAACCGAGCTTATTTTTTGATGAATGGTTGTTCAAATCCGAAAGGAACAGACAGTGTAAAAAAGTGAAAAGCGTGCTTCAGGGCACGCTTTGCGTAAAGGCAATCGAATGGCATTATTATTTCACGCGTTCGACATAACTGCCATCGCGGGTATCAATTTTCAGTTTATCACCCTGATTGACAAAGAGTGGAACCATTACTGTTGCACCCGTTTCCAAAGTGGCGGGTTTTAATGTATTAGAAACCGTGTCACCTTTTAATCCGGGTTCGGTCATGGTAACCTCAAGAACTACGAAAATCGGGATTTCAATTGCAATAATTTTTGACCCATCGAAAAGAATATCGATGTTGGTGTTTTCTTTCAGGAATTTTTCTCCTTCGCCGATGAGTTCGGGAGAAATATTGAACTGGTCATAAGTCTCATTATCCATCACTACAAAGTCGGCACCATCGCGGTAAAGATACTGGCAGGTCTTTCTTTCTACACGCACAACATCAATAGATTCACCGGCGCGAAACCTGTTTTCTATAACTCGTCCGGTGCGCATATTTTTCAGTTTGGCGCGAACAAATGCGCGCCAGTTTCCCGGATTTACATGTTGAAATTCAACCACGGTATGCAGTTCGTTATTCCATCGAATCACCAGGCCTGGCCTGAAATCGGTTGTTGAACCCATGGGGTATCTATCTCCTTAAACAAAAAAAATTATAAACTTAAATTTATAGATTTTTTCATCGAGAATGAAATCCGGATCGAACCGGAGGAGCGGGATTTTAAGAGTAAATTTATGATTAATCTTCTACGGGGGATAACAGGGTAATATAAAAAAAGGCTGTCATGAGACAGCCTTAAAAACGGGATTTATTTCTGCAATCGGACAGGTCCGGCATTAATAACTTCCTGTGAACAGCCTTCCTCAAAAAGTTTGAAGTTTTCAATAAACCGGGCGGCAAGAGCATCATATTTTTGCCAATACTCTTCCTTGTTGCCCCAGGCATTGGAGGGTTCAAGTACATCCTGCGGAACATCGGGGCAGGAAAGCGGAACTTCGAAACCGAAAATTTTATCTTTACGATATTCCACTTTGTCTAATTTGCCTTCGAGCGCCGCATTAAGAAGGTTGCGGGTATGGCGGATACTAATTCGTTTACCAACGCCAAACCTGCCGCCAACCCAGCCTGTATTGACAAGCCAACATTGAACATTGTGCTTGGTCATTCGTTCCTTCAGCATCTGTGCATAATCGAAAGGATGCCTAACCATAAACGGAGCGCCAAAGCAGGCAGAGAAAGTAATCTGCGGCTCGATGCCTAGCCCGAGCTCCGTACCGGCAATTTTCGATGTATATCCGCTGATGAAGTGATACTGTGCCTGTGCAGGGGTAAGTCGTGCAATAGGCGGCAGTACTCCGGAGGCATCGCAGGTGAGGAATATGATATTTTTCGGGTGCGATGTTACCATTTTTTCCGGTACAACATTGGGAATAAAGTGCAGAGGATAGGAAGCACGCGTGTTCTCTGTTATTATATCGTCGTTAAGGTCAATCTTTCTGCTGACGGGGTCGAACACGACATTTTCAAGTATTGTGCCGAATCGTTTTGTGCAGGCATAAATCTGAGGTTCGTGGTCAGCCGAAAGCCGTATGACTTTTGCGTAACAACCGCCTTCAAAATTAAATACACTTTTTGCACTCCAACCATGCTCGTCATCACCAATGAGGCGCCGTTTCGGATCGGCAGAGAGTGTGGTTTTACCTGTACCGCTAAGACCAAAGAAAAGTGCAACATCTCCGCTATCACCAACATTTGCAGAGCAGTGCATAGGGAGAACATCTTCAAAAGTAAGCAGGAAGTTCAGAACGGTGAATATAGATTTTTTAATTTCACCGGCGTAGAGTGTATTAGCTATAATTGCGGTTCGTGCATCAAAATTCAGGATGATACCGGTTTCAGTTCCGGTGCCGTCAATTCGGGGGTCGAGTTTAAAACCCGGCACTGCTATTACCGTAAATTCCGGTGTGAACTTTTTCAACTCATCTTTATCAGAAGTGGTTATAAACATATTACGGGCGAACAGACTATGCCATGCTTTTTCGGTAATAACCCGTACTCGCAGACGATAATCGGGATCAGCTCCGGCATAACAGTCTTGCACAAAAAATTCTTCACCTTGCGCGTACGCCTGAAGCCTACCCATAAGGGCGTTGAATTTTTCGAGGGAGAAGGGTCGATTGTATTGACCCCACCAGATATTTTTTTCGGTGCTTTCTTCCTGAACGATATATTTATCGTTAGCGGCGCGCGCAGTGTATTTTCCGGTTTTTACGATAAGAGGTCCTTCAACGGCAAGTTTCCCTTCGTTACGGAAAATAATTTCTTCGTATAATGCAGAGTCAGGTAAATTCCAATAAACACGATCTAAATAAGTAAAGCCGTGATTGCTAAGACCAAAATCGGCGGCAAGTTCTCGTGCTTCTTTGGAGGCAGGAGTATTAAATTCCAGATACTTGCTCATACCCAATCCCTCACGAGTTTACGGTCGCCAAGGTATAGTTCGTTGGGAGAATCGGGGTCAAGCGCCCATTTCATTCGTTCGATACCTTCGGTAATATCT
>CAYTLQ010000249.1:0-7289 GCA_964438715.1 uncultured Ignavibacteriaceae bacterium | reverse complement strand
TCACCACTTCGTGGTTATTAATTTCAACATCCGGAAAACAGATTATCTCCGGATTTCCTTTTCGGGATCAAATCCTGGAGGGATGGAATGATTATAGAAATATATTAACATTTAACATAAGAACCCTGAAAGGGTGATATTATCAACCAACACGAAAATATTTATTTCCACCAAAAATTACACGAAATAATGTCACTCCTTCGGAGTTCGGTTTTGTCGTTTTATTTTTTTTCTACAATAATATCACCTCTTCGAGGTTATGAATTTCAACATCCGTAAAACAGATTATCTCTGGATTCACGTTTCGGGATAAAATCCCAAAGGATGAAATTATTATAGCAATCACCCAACAATAATGCACGGCAACCCGGAAGGGGCGACATTTTATTTTAACATGTTATTGTTTTACGAAAAAAATTCCTTGGAAAATGTTTACTTTTCAAATTCTGATGTCCTATATTGGAATAATGTTAATGTATATTGAAGGAAATTGCAATGAAAACTAAGAACCATAGTATTTGGTTAATTTTGTCTATCTGCCTGTCGGTAGCCAGTTGCCCCCTTTTATTAGCACAGGACTCCCTATGGTCAAAAACTTTTGGTGGTACAAATATCGATGTTGCCTATTCTGTTAAAGAGACGAGTGATGATGGATATATTATAGCCGGATATACCCGTTCTTTTGGCACAATATCAGGGAGAAATCTTTGGCTCTTCCGTACGGACAAGTCCGGAAATCTCCTCTGGAACAAAACTTTTGGCGGAAATAGTGATGATGAAGCCGCCGCTGTAAAACAGACTTCCGATGGCGGCTTTATTGCAGTGGGTTATACTTCATCTTTCGGTGCAGGTGCAAAAGATGTGTATGTTGTGCGCACTGATTCTGCAGGAAATGAGTTATGGAGTAAAACTTTTGGTGGAGCATCCGATGAGGAAGCGTATGCTCTCGATGTAATGCCCGACGGAGGTTGTGTTGTTGGGTGTGCCACATCATCATCCGGAGCCGGCAGTCGCGATGGCTGGCTCATCAGACTCAATTCTCAGGGGAACACAATCTGGACTAAAACATTAGGAGGCCTAAGCACCGATGGAATACGCGGAGTACAGCGTACCTCAGATAACGGATTTATCATTACAGGGTGGACAGCTTCCGATGGCTCAGGTGTTCTTGGGAATGCCTGGCTAGTAAAAACCGATAGCTTAGGAAATATTATCTTTAACAAAAATTTCGGGGGAAGTGACGCTGACAGAGGGCTCTCAGTTCAACAGACCGCTGATGGTGGATATATTCTTACCGGATATACTGCATCTTCAGGTGCGGGTTTAGATGATCTTTTTCTTGTAAGAACAGATGGAGCGGGTAATCAGGTTTGGGCAAAAACTTTCGGCGGCACAGGAAGAGACTATGGTAATGCTGTAATTCAAATGGCAGATGGTAACTTCATGGTTGCCGGATATACACTTTCCTTCGGAGCCGGCAGTGATGATCTCTGGCTATTAAAGATAGACATTACAGGAAATATGCTTTGGCAGAAAACATTTGGTGGAACGGCATCCGATGTAGCCTATTCGATGGATCTTACCTCAGACGGAGGATATGTAATCGCTGGTCATACACTTTCTTCCGGAGCAGGATTACATGATGCTTGGCTTTTGAGAAAAATAGTTGAGGTGGTTCCTGTTGAATTGGTATCTTTTTCTGCCAAATTACAAGGTGAAAATATACAGTTGGAGTGGCAGACTGCAAGTGAAACAAATAACAGAGGATGGGAAATACAACAACTTGAAGGCAATGAATTCATTCCTATAGGTTTTGTTGAGGGAGCCGGTAATTCCACAGACCAAAGAAAATATTATTTTTTACACAAAGCGACGCTTAGTAAACCTAACTACTATCGGTTGAAACAATTGGATTTTGATGGAAGTTTTAGTTTTTCCTCCGTTATAGAATCCAATGGCGCTTCATTAAGTGAACATATAGTACTCTCAAATTATCCGAATCCGTTTAATCCCGGTACTACAATTTCTTACAGGATAGTAAGTAGTGGCTTTCTCACAATTACAGTGTTTGATGTAATGGGTTCAAAAATTTATGAATCATCCCGATATGTTGACGCCGGTTTAAAGACGGAATACATTGATTTTTCAGGTAAAGCTGCAGGGCAATATGTTGTTCGTGTAACGCTTCGGAGAAATAATGAATTAATTAGCGCAACGAGTCGAAAGATAGTTTTACTTAAATAAACCTTTGAGAAATTATCGTATTTCAATGGCGTTGCAGACTTATTCCATTGAGAAGTATTGGATTAGCTACCTTAATCCGCTTTGTTAACTTTTAAAGAAGTATTTATTGAAGCAGTCGGTAATCAGGAAAATATAACTCCATTGATAATTCGGGCTTTAATGACTGATGATTGGTTAGAATAATTGACGAAAGTTTTAACAACCTGACTATCGGCAGTTAATTGTTATTTTTGGAAACTATATTGCAACGAGCAAAACCTGTTCTGGTTATTATTAGTCATTCTAATACACATAATTTTCCACACAATGAAGTTATTTTTTATTACGGTTATTCTCTTTGTAAATTTTAATGCCTATACTCAGTGGCAGAAGCTTCAGACGCCAAACGACAGAGTGTTTGGGTTTTTGAAAACCAGCAATAATAAAATTTTTGCCGGAACAGAAAATACCGGACTATGGGTAAGCAACGATGATGGACTTAGTTTTACAGAATATAGTACAGGACTTCCCGAATTACAATATGATGTAAAAGATTTTGAGTACAGCGGAGATACAATTTGGGTCGGAATTACAGGAGGGGGTGTTGTCAGAAGCACTGATAATGGAATTAGCTGGCTGGCGTTTAATAATGGTTTTCAGACACAATCAATGGTCGTGGCACTAGCAAAACATGGTAATAAACTATTTGCGGCTGTTGATGTAGCTTCAGGATTGCAACCGGCAGGTGTGTATGTATCGGATGCATCTTCGCCGGACTGGGTGCGTTGTTCAAATTTCCCTTTCAATATTTCACTTAATACACTAATTACTACACAATCAGGTGTAATAATGGCAGGGGCAGGTTACGCTCCGGCAAATGCCGGAATTCAGGTTAGCACCGATGGGGGTGTTACATGGTTAAGTCGCTATATCCCCGGTGAATATGTGATAATGACTCTCAAAGCCGATGGTAATACCGTTTATGCAGGTACACTCAATGGTATTTATTCCACCTCCGATTTTGGAATTAGCTGGACTTATCTTACTCCTTCACTCTCTAATATCGTAATAGATGACATTATTGTTAATGAATTTGGTGTGTTTGCTGCTGCCGATCCGTTAGGAGTAATATTGTTAAACAACTCTGGTAATATTGAAGTGCTCTCCGGTAATCTTCCTTTCCAAAATGACTATGTGAGCGCTTTGTTCATTTCGGGAAATAGATTAATCGCATCACTTTCCGGTTCAGTTGGTGTTTGGGCAAGGGAAATCATTTTTTCAGATGTAGAAGAAATCAGTAATCTCAGTAATGGGTTTACGCTTTTTCAAAATTATCCGAATCCGTTCAATCCGTCAACAACCATACGGTTTGCATTAAAGAACCCGGAACAAGTACGGTTAAGTGTTCATAATAGTTCCGGAGAGGAAGTAGTTGTTCTGGCAAATGAAAGATTTTCATCCGGGATACACGAAATTATCTTTGAACCAAAAGAACAGAGCAGTGGAATTTATTTCATTCGCATCAATGTAAATGGGTACATAAAGACAAAAAAAGCATTATATATAAAGTAGAGTATATAATTTTGTAATTATAATGATAAAGTATTTATAACCTTTCTGGCGATTTTTTGAAAAAATTTATTTGTCGGTATCTGAATGATTGAAACTATCTAAGAGTAAGTGCAAATGACAAGGCAGGAAGCCGAATTAATTTTACAAAAAACATTTAAACTCCAAAAGTTTTATGACGAGCAATGGCAAACCATTGAAAAAGTATTAAAAGGAGAAAAAGTTTTACTTATTGAAAGGACGGGTTTTGGTAAATCATTGTGCTTTCAGTTTCCCGCGATAATTTTTGATGGAATAACCGTAATATTTACTCCATTAATTGCATTAATGCGCAACCAGGTCGAAAAGTTAAATGCCCTTGGTATCCCTGCAAGGTGTATCAATAGTGAGCAGACAAATGAGGAAAATCTACAAATAATAAATGAAGCAAGGTTTGGAAGGGTAAAAATACTCTACATCGCTCCTGAACGACAGGAGAACAACGACTGGATTGAAGCTGTGCGACAAATGAACCTTTCAATGGTGGTGGTTGATGAGGCACATTGTATATCACTTTGGGGACACGATTTTCGTCCTGCCTACAAAAGGATAATCGATCTTGTGAATTTGCTGCCAAGTGGGTTTCCTGTTCTGGCCACTACTGCAACAGCAACAAGAAGAGTTGAGAATGATATTGCCAATCAAATCGGTGGAAAAATAACAACGATTCGGGGGAACTTAATGCGTGAAAACTTTAAACTATTTGTTGTGAAAGTTTCCTCCGAAGATGAGAAGTTAATTTGGCTTAGTGAAAACCTGAATAGCTTGCCCGGTACCGGAATTATTTATACAGGAACACGAGTTAATACAGAGATTTACTCAAAGTGGTTTGAGTTTCTCAAAATATCATCTGCTGCTTACAACGCCGGTTTCGATTCAGATACAAGAATTGCGATTGAAAAAGGACTAATGAATAATTTGTGGAAATGTGTCATTTCTACTAACGCATTGGGAATGGGGATTGACAAACCGGATATTCGATTTATCATCCATACCCAAATTCCACAATCGCCGATTCATTATTATCAGGAAATTGGAAGAGCTGGCAGGGATGGAAAAACCTCTTACATCATTTTATTTTATTCCCCCGAGGATAGAAAATTACCGGAAGCATTTATTGAAAGCGGTAAGCCGGCAATTTCTAAATACGAAAGGGTTATAGATGCTGTAAAGTCCGAACTTCTCGGAGAAAGAGAGTTAATGAAGCGGACGAACCTGAAACAAAATCAAATCAGGGTAATAAAAGCCGATCTGATTGAACAAGGAATAATTCGCGAAGTAATGATTGGGAAAAGTAAGAAGTATGAATTTATTCCAAACTCGAAACCGTTAAATACTCAATCATTTGAAGTACTAAGAATGGCAAAGTTGGCTGACCTTGAAAATATGATTGCGTATGTTGAAACCGATAAATCAAGAATGAAATTTCTGTGTGACTATTTAGGTGATAGTTCAGATATAACTTTTACTAACTGTGATAATACCGGAGAAAACAAAATTACTGTTTCAGTGACGCCAGAATGGACAGAGAAACTTAACAGTTTCAGAGAAAACTACTTCCCCGAGCTTGAAGTTGAGTCAAAATTTTCTCGTCTCGTTAACGGAGTTGCTGCATCGTATTTTGGTGTTTCGAATGTTGGTGCGGCACTGCACAGGTCAAAATATGAAGATGGTGGAGATTTCCCCGATTTTTTATTAAAAATGGTTCTAAAGGCATTTTACAAAAAGTTTGGAAATGAAAAATTCGATTTAATTCTGTATGTTCCTCCAACCTCATCGGGCGATTTAGTAAAAAATTTTGCGGTGAAAATATCCCAGGCGTTACAAATTCCCATTTCACATAATCTTGTAAAAATAAGGCAAACCCGGGAACAGAAAGTTTTTGAAAACGCCTTTCTTAAGACAGATAATGTAAGTGGTGCATTTACATTTTTAACTCCGAATACATTAAAAGGCAAGAGTATCTTACTTATTGATGACATTTTTGACAGTGGAGCGACAATTAAAGAAATTGGCAAATTATTAACCGGTCTGGGTGCCGTAAAAATTGCACCGGTTGTTATAGCGAAAACAGTAGGAGGAGATAGTGTATAATATGAAAAAAGAAGAAGCTTCATATTGGATAACACTTGCACACTTGCCCGGGTGGGGTCAGTTAAAGATTAATACACTCATTATAAAGTTTTTTCATGAAAAGAAAATTTCAATTGAAGAATTTTTTCATTTAGATGAAAGTGTCTGGAGAGACCAATATCAGTTAGATGAAAAACAAATTGCCGATTTAACAAGAGCTAAATCCGGTTTAGCCAGCAATGCTTTTTTAGCTGAGTCGTTTTTTCATCAGGGATTTGAAATAGTACCAATAACCTCTCCGGAATATTCAAGCAGATTAAAAACAAATTTAAAGACTTCACATGCACCAGCAGTTTTATATACAAAAGGAAATACGAAGATTCTTGAAGAACAATCAATAGCGATTGTCGGTTCAAGAAATGCGTCCGAACTTGCTCTTCAGTTTACAGACAACATTGCAAAACTTGCAAGTAATGAGTTTAAAGTTGTTGTGAGCGGTTTTGCCAGGGGTGTTGACAAACAAGCATTGGATTCAGCGATAAAGTATAATGGGCAAAGCATTATAGTTTTACCCCAGGGGATAATGACCTTTAGCACCGGCTTAAAAAATTACTACAAGCAAATAATCGATGGTAATGTGTTAGTTCTAAGTACATTTTTTCCCAAGGCTGTCTGGAAAGTTGAGTTAGCAATGGCACGAAACCCGATTATTTACGGACTTGCTGATGAAATTTATGTCGCAGAATCATCGGAGAAAGGTGGTACCTGGTCAGGTGTGTTAGATGGGTTAAGAAAAGGGAGGAAAGTCTTCGTAAGAAATCCTGAGCCAAATGAAGTAAACGCTAATTATCTTTTGATACAAAAAGGTGCAATTCCGGTTGATTTTAATGGTAATGAATTACCAACGACATACGGAACAATAACAAATGAACAATTATCCGGAGTTAGAGAGCCATCTGAAAATGAATTACTAGAATTAAAAATTCGCTCATTACTAAATGAGCGACCATTTCAGGCAAAAGAACTCCATTCAAAACTCAAACCTAACTTTACGATACAAAAGTTTAACGGATACTTAAAGAATCTGGATTTTATTGAAGTAGTGAAAGTAAAGAGAAAACAATATTATAAGTTAAAGGGTACGGAGGATACTACAGAAGCATCTCTTTTTGAGTAAACAATACTGTGAATTATTTGAACACATCATTCCCCAAGTTATTTATTAGTTTTTTTCTTGTATGGTTTAACCTCTTGAATATCAACTCTGTTCTATAATTTTCGATAGTAGTTATAGAGTGTTATTAATTGCTTTTTTGCATCATGGAAGATTAAACGCAAAAGCACAATTGTTCTTACGCAAAAATATCGGTACAGGAGGTATGATA
>CAYTLQ010000248.1:0-3639 GCA_964438715.1 uncultured Ignavibacteriaceae bacterium | reverse complement strand
GCCATAACGATGCTACAACTGTCTTTACACCAACATCAAAAAATGCATTTGCCGGATTAACCATCCATCCTGTTACTATCTCATCGCTGACTGCAGTTTTACATGCCGAGAGTGTAACAAGATTGAAATCGTAAAGATTTGATAAGGACCAAACTTCCTCGATAGTTAATTTTCCATCTTCACCGGAAACTGTATTTGATGCAAGAGTAAGATAAGAGCTGCGTATATCGGTATAATCAAGATTTCCGTGAGTCGCCAGATGGAGAGCGTTAAAGTCACTGGAAATTGTTTTAACTTTGTCTTCTGTTGCCTCATCTCTCAGGTAAACAGCAGCATCACCGAAAATATTTTTAATATCTTTGACTTCGTTTTCTGATTTCGGTAAAGTTTTATCTGCATTACCAAGAGCCATTACACGCATAGTTTTTGGCTCTTGAGACTGTTGTCCGGAGAATATATCCAGAGTACTGATGTAAAAAACTGAATATTCCTTACCAAGAAATTCCACAAATTTTTCATCTTTCTCCTTGACGAGGACTTCAAATGGTAAATAGTATAATTTACCATACGGTATAATTGAAAGTTGCGTTTTATTAGTAAGAAACTCGCTTACCGGATCGATAAGAGTATGATATAACTCCGAAGCATTTTTTATAAATGGAAGGATCTGCGATTCGTACTCCATCTCCTTATCCTTCATCATAGGCATAAATGTAACAGGATCAATTGTACCAACACTGTTCGGAATTGATGCATCTTTCAGATTTCTGTACAGTTTTACTACCTTCTTTTCCAGGTCTGCCTTTTTTACCTGAACAACTTTTGCCGCCACCGTGTCTCTTGTTGCTACAAAAATATATAGCTGATTCTCTCCCATTAAATAAGCAAGTACCGCTACATCAGAGGGTATCTTGCCTTTAGTACGAATAAAACTTTTTGGGTTTACATTACCCGAAAAATATTTAGAAAGATTCGAATCTTTTTTAACGGTTTCAGTTATGAAATTAATGTATTCCTTTTCAGCTACCGATTTACTTTTCTCGAGACTCTGAATTTTTTCTTTATTTTGCAAGGCATCAGGTTTCGATTTTTCTTTTGCTAATTCCTGATCGATTCCATCAACTTTTTTCTTCAGATCTTTTTCTTTTTTTAATGCAATATTCTTTTCTTCATCAGAAAAATTAATTTCCATTTTGCCAAATTGCTGTTTCAGTGCTTCATTATTACTTCTCTCAAGGTATTGAAGAGCACTGTCAATTTCTCCTTTTTGTATAAAAAGAGAAATTATCGTTTCATAAATTTTCGACTTTTCTTCACCACTTGAGAAAAGTTTCTGAGCCTTGTCACCGCCAACAATTTTACTCCGTATTTGCTCAACGACATCAATAGCCTGCTTAAGGTACGCAATGCTTGAGTCAATTTGCTTTGTTTCGCTTAACAAATACCCAAAGGTTGAAAGCGGTTGATACAGAAAGCGGGTACTTCCGATTTCCCTCGAAATATTAATTGACTCCGAAAGATATGGAATCGCTTTGTCATACATTTGCTGGCGGTAATACAGTTTTCCAAGATTTGAGAGAACCTCGGCAATACGGTCGCGCTCCCCGGTTTTTCTTACATAAGTGAGCGCCTGCTCCAACGCTGATTTTGCCGCAGGGAAATTATTGTTTTCCATCTCCATTTTCCCGAGCAAATTGTACACCGTTACAAGTTGACGAACAGCATTAAGTTCGAGATCTATCTTTAGTGCTTCATCGAGCCATTTTTTTGCTTCATTATATTTTTTCTGGTAAAAAAGAACTTCACCGATATTGCTTTTCACAATACCATAGAATTCATTCTTAAAACCCAACTTATCAAGAATTGTTAATGCATTGTAGAATTTGTTCAATGATTCATCATAATTACCCTGCCAGAAATAAATCGTTCCCATATTATTCATTGGTGTTGCCCTGCCTAATTCATCGTTAAGAGAGGCATAAATGCTATCAGTAATTTCATAATGATAGAATGCATTTGCATATTCACCAATAGTATTGTAATAATTACCCAGCAAAAGATGAGAACTCGCAAGTCCCCAAATGTTACCTGCTTCCTTGTACTGTGTCATCATACTATCAAGGAAAACTTTCGCCAATTGATAATTACCAATCATTTGCTGTAATTCTCCTAAAGCACCAAGTGTTGACCCTCTTAGGAGAAAATTGTTGGTCTCAATACTTATTTGGTAAGCTTCTTCAAAATAGGCTTTAGTGCTATCAAATTCACCTCTTGATGCAAAATAATAGCCGATATTGACAAGCACATTTCCTATTCTGCTCCTATCGCCAACTTCGCGGTAAAGAGCTAATGAACTATCAAGATATTTCTTTGCTTTATCTAACTCTCCTTTATCTGTATAGAGATTTGCAAAGCGATTAAAACAGTAAGCAATATTATTTTTATTTTCTAATTCCTTTGAGAGATGAACAGCATCAGTAAAATATTTTTCGCCTTTGTCGTAATCTTTTTTAATAACGAATTCATACAAACCAAGATTTGCCATTGTGTATATGATACCATTCTTATCGCCAATCTCTTTTTGCAGATTATACGCCTTTTGCCAGTATTCATTAGCCTTTTCATACTGAATAGCATCATAATAAACCAATCCCAAATTAAAATAAAGATCAGCCATCTTGAATACTTCACGCTTCAACTCGCGTTTAACAAATGACTTTTGATAATATTCAATTGCTTTGGGATAGTCTTTTACATTATAATAGAGGTCACCGATATTCAGATAAGTTTCAGCCAGACCACTGGTATCACCAATTTCTTCATAATATTTTGTAGAGCGGTCATACGCATCAATTGCCTTTAGAGGCTCGCCGCTATCTTTGTAGAGTCCCCCGATTTTATTCCAAGAAAAGCCTAATCCTTCAATATCATTAGCTTTCTCCCGTAATGCAATAGCTTCTTCATGAGCCTGAATAGCCTTTACATAATCTCCTATGTTCCAATATGCCTGCCCGATATTCGATTTTGAAAATCCCGCCGTCTTCAGGTCATTTCTTTCCATTGATATGGAAAAGCTTTTACGATAATATTCTATCGCAGTGGTATAATCGCCTAATTCGAAGTAATTAAATGCAATATTATTGTTAAGATCAGCTTGTCTTTTCTTATTATCGGTTTTTACGGCAAGCTCAAGAGTTTCCAGATAAAGTTCAATTGCTTTCTTATTTTGTCCGGTTACCTCATAAATTTCACCAATATTTTTCAGTACAGTAATTTTATTTGCAACCGCATCTGCAGACGACGACGAATCATAATACGCCGCGCTTAGTTGATATAATTCCAAAGATTGTTGATATTTTTCAAGATATCTGTATGAATAAGCCAGACCCCACAAGGTACTAGCCATAGTTTCATATCCCCATTCCGATTTTAATTTCCACGCTTGTTCTCTTTTAAAGGCAATCGATTTTTCAAAATACGATACCGATTCAGAGTAATTTTTCATATCCTGAAAACTCAGACCTATATTATGATTACATTCAGCCATATTGGAGCTGTCATTAATCATTTTATAAAACTCAGATGCCTTTTTATAGGACTCAATTGCCTGAGGATAATTCATTACGGTACGGTAAATAC
>CAYTLQ010000247.1:0-19717 GCA_964438715.1 uncultured Ignavibacteriaceae bacterium | reverse complement strand
GTGCCTCGATAAGGACAAATCATGGTTGGTATTGGGACTGTTATGAAGCATTTGGTTTAATTGTTTAACACTACGGCAGCTGGCATTTTGATGATTATTATGGCTGGATATGGGTGCCTGATTATCAGTGGGGCCCTTCGTGGGTAGAATGGAGATACGATGACGATTATATCGGCTGGGCTCCGCTTCCTCCTTATGCAGGCTTTTCAATTCGCTTAGGAATATCGTATTCCGTACATTTTAGTTTCGGATATCACCATTGGCATTTTGTGAAATACAGAAATTTCTGTTCATCAAATGTTTCTTATTATTTTGTTCACGACAGGTATAAGTACCGTATTTACCAAAGAACGCGGACTTATAACAACTATTATTATGAAAATGACAGAGTGGTAAATCGTGGGCTTGACAGAGAATTTCTCCGGAATCGTGGTGCGGGAAATATCCGCGAGAGGGAGATCGTTTTTCGCGAAACCGATGACCGCAGAATGAATATTTCAACATCCGGCAATGACCTTATAGAAATTACTATGCCCAAAGGTGATGCCAATAATGAAGTTAGCAGGGATTTACGAGATCTTAAGAAAACAAGTCGGAACAGTGGACTGGATAGGGAGAAAGTAAATATAAGTGACCGGAATATGCAGAATGACATTGCAATGGAAAGGAACAGAAATGAATTTGATAAGAAAAACAGAAACAATAATGATATTGAAAGCAAGGACAAAGATCGTGGGCAAAAAGAACGCGGAATTAATGAAGATTATGGCTCCAAAAGAGATATCCGTAATTCCTTTGACGATAATTACCGGAAAAAAGATGAAAGACAGATAAAAGAGGATAATAATTCTCTTAAGCGAAATGATGAATGGAACGATACAAAGGACAAACGCAACACGAAAATTCAGCAAGATAAAAATGAGATAAGAAATTATCCGGGGTATCGCAAGAACTATGAAGAAAGTACTCCTCGCCGGGTTCCGGTTCCTGAAGTACGGGTAGAAAATAAACGTGAGGTTACATCGAGAGACAAACATAATGAGGTCCGAAGTGAACGCAACAGAACCGAGATAAAAAGGGATAGAAATAATATTGATGATAATTCGCGGGAAAGAAGAAGAAAAGATTAATATTTAAGGATTTCCACAATACCATATCACCTCATCCGTGCAAAAAAAGAGGCTGTTACTGACAGCCTCTTTTCTTCTAGAAAGTCGGATGAGGAAAGTTTCGTTAATCTCATTGATCTTTATTATTGAGCGATGAAAATTGATACTCATTGATTGATATTGTTTTAGTAAAGGATAAAATCAACGAGTTGCGTTATCTTGTAGCAATGAATTTCTTTTTTTTATCAATGAAGATATTTTTAACGGATGCCTTTAACGAATGCTGAGAAAACAGGAAGAATATATCCAAACCTGATTAGCGGAATTATTACTGTTCTGAAAAATGTTTTTGAAGATGGATATTATGCCGACAAAGTTATAGATCGGGTATTAAAATCAAACCCCAAATGGGGTGCAAAGGACAGAAGGTTTATTGCGGAAGTTTCGTATGAAATTATTCGATACCGCAGATTATTATTTGCATCAGTTGGGATCGAATCAAATGTAGCAGTCAATTGGGTTGCCGTAGTTCAGGCGTATCTTATTATTACCGGATGGGAAGAAAAGGAAATCGTAAAATTGGGTCCTATTGATTTAGATGCTGTAAGACGAAATTATTCTCATGCTTTAAAGTACAGAGCTATAGCTGAATCGGTGCCTGATTGGCTCGATGCAATGATGTATGAATCATTAGGGAAGCAATGGGAAGAAGAAATAAAAGCAATGAATAAAAAATCCCCCGTGTACCTAAGAGCAAATACAATTAAAGTTACACCTGATAAATTATATGAAATTTTAAGAGCAGAGGGGGTTGAGATCACTTCTGTGAAGAATCGGCCTGATACCTTTAAATTGGCAAACAACAAAAATTTATACCTTACTACTGCATTTAAGAATGGCTACTTCGAAATTCAGGATATAGCCTCACAGGAAGTTGCTCCTGCTCTTGATGTTAAGCCCGGAATGCGTGTGGTGGATGCATGTGCTGGTGGAGGCGGAAAATCGTTGCACCTTGCTGTACTTATGCAGAATAAGGGCAGGATACTGGCTCTTGATACCGATGCAAGAAAATTAGAGAAGTTGAAAGTAAGAAGCAGACGGAACGGAATTGATATAATAGAAACGAGAGTAATAGATTCAGCGAAAGTAATAAAAAGACTAGAAGGGAGTGTGGATAGGCTTCTGCTTGATGTGCCTTGTTCAGGTACGGGTGTTTTTCGGCGTAATCCGGATGCCAGGTGGAAATTGTCCCCCGATTCTATCGAAAACCTCATTATCACTCAAAGAGAAATACTGCAAAAATATACAGCTATCCTTACTGATGGAGGTAAATTTGTTTATTCAACCTGCAGTATTTATCCTGAAGAAAACCAAAAGCAAATCGAATTATTTTTGACAAAAAATCTGAATTTCAGACTTATAGAAGAAAAATTTTTTACCCCTGCTAAAAATGATACTGATGGTTTCTACATAGCGGTATTACAAAAAATCTAAACACTTTCCAGAAAAGCCAAAACGGGTATTGGGGGAACCTTTGCCCAAAATGATACTACCAATTGTCTGAAAATGAGATAAATCCGCATTGTTTTTTATCCAATATTAATATTTTCAAAAAGAAAGAGAATTTATTTGACTTTTGGATAAAAAAAACTATTTTTGGAGTGGCTCTTAGTGCAGCATTTCTCCAAAAAATGGTACAAAATGGCTTTTAGTGGTTATCACGAACATTCAATAGATGCCAAAGGACGCATCAGCATTCCGGCGAGGCTTCGACAGCGAATTTCTCCTCAGGATGATGACTGGATTGTAATGTGTCCGGGCTCTGATGGATGTATTGAGATTCATACGAAAAGTCATTGGCAGGAAAAAGAATCGCAATTAGCAGATTTGGATGAGAATGATCCTGAGCAGAGATTACTCATCCGGCGTATGCTAAACTTTTCTTTTGAGGATAAGATTGACGGTCAATCGAGGATACTTATACCCACAATGCTGAAAAAACTTGCAAAGATTGAATCCGAAGTTCTGATTCTTGGTACATTAGACTGCATAGAGGTCTGGAATCCATCAGTATATCTTGAATATCAGAATCGTAACGGTATCTCAACAGAAGAGTTAAAAGCTAAGTATTTAAAGAAAAATAAGAAACAGAATGATGATACATCATCCGGTAATGTCGGATGAAGTGTGTGAGTTTCTTCTCACCAATCTCTCCGGCTCATATTTCGATGGAACAGCCGGATTTGGTGGGCATATTGAAGTGTTCTTACAAAAACTGTCAAGTGATGCTGTTATTGTAGCCACCGATCAGGACGAAACAGCATTTTCTTATTGTAAGAAGAAATTCGCAGGAGATTCACGGGTGCATTTATACCGGTATAATTTCAGCAGAATTGAAAGCATTCTGAAGGTAGAAAATATTGGTGCAGTTGATGGAATCTTTGTTGATCTCGGTGTTTCGTCGTATCAATTTGATGAAACAGATGCAGGATTTTCATTCAGACCTGATACTCCTCTTGATATGCGAATGGATAAGAGCGGACCACTGACAGCCGCAGATATAGTAAATACTTTTGAGGAAGTTGAGATAGCGAATATAATTTATGAATTCGGGGAGGAGCGAAGATCTAGAGCCATAGCCCGTGCGATTGTAAAGTTACGGGAACAAACAGCATTAAAGTTTTCGCAGGACTTATTAAAAGCGATCAATCTGGTTACACCGGCGCACCAACAAAGCCAGACCGCAAGGCGGGTATTTCAGGCGCTGAGAATCAGAGTAAATGATGAACTTGAGAACTTAAAAGTTTTATTGGAGAAAGGTGTTGGTTTGCTTGCAGGGACAGGGAGAATAGTTGTTTTAACTTATCATTCTCTGGAGGATAGGATAGTGAAAGAATTTTTTCGTTTTGAGGAACTCGAATGTATCTGTCCACCGGATTTTCCTGTTTGTCGCTGTAATAAAGAGCAGAGATTACGAATTGTGACAAAAAAACCGGTAACACCAGGTGATGAAGAAATACAAAAAAATTCACGAGCCCGAAGTGCAAAGTTGCGAGTTGCTGAAAGAGTATGAAAGATAAAATTTCCCCTGAGAAGATTATTCTGGCATTTATTGCTTTTGGTATTATCGGTGCGTTATTTGTTTATGTCGGAATGAAAGTCAGTATTGATGCACTTCGCCGGGAGGAAGCTCTGAAAGTTGATTCTCTATTGGCTTTAGAGAATAAACAAACTGCACTGGTTGCAAAAATTCAATATCTCTCACGCAGAGAACGAATTGTTCCGATAGCTGAGTCAGAATTGCATCTGATTGTTGATACAGGAAAAAAAGAAAAAGTAATTATTACCTCAGATGATGTGAATACGGTTAGAATTTATTCGCAAAAGGAAAAATGAACCATAACAGGTTAACTTATTTATTGATGTTTCTGAGCCTCTTCCTGACAGCGATTGTCGGGAGGCTTTTTTATGTTATGGTCATTCAGCATAAAGAGTATAAATTTCTTGCTGAGCGCCAGCAGTTTGATACAGAACCTATACGCGCAGTTCGTGGCCTTATAACAGATAGAAATTTTAATGTTCTGGCTTACAGTAAGGATGATGTATCATTCTATATTGATCTGCGAATGGCACGAAAAAAAGATACACGGGATTCTGTTGCGGTAAGGTTCTCGCGGATTACCGGCAAGCCAGTTGAGTATTATCTCTCGTTGATGAAAGCTGGAAAGCGAAATGTCTGTCTGGAAAAGAAAATATCCGGGGAAAAGGCATTACTGCTAAAACGACTGAAAATGGATTGTCTTTTTTATGAAGAAGACCCCACAAGAATATATCCCTATGCAGATCTGGCGGCACATATAATAGGGTATGTTGATAGCAGAGATACTGCCCGTGATGGAATCGAAAAAACTTACAATGAGTATCTGGCAGGAACACCCGGTTCACGATTTATTTTCCGTGACCCAATGGGTAATATGGTGAGTTATATTGAGGGATCAGTCATCCCACCGCAGGAAGGAAGCACTGTTGTCCTGACTATTGATAAAAATGCACAGATGATTCTTGAAGAAGAACTTCAGAGATGTATCGATGAAACAAAAAGCAGAT
Source organism: uncultured Ignavibacteriaceae bacterium (assembly GCA_964438715.1). GTDB lineage: Bacteria > Bacteroidota > Ignavibacteria > Ignavibacteriales > Ignavibacteriaceae > CAYTLQ01. The sequence continues at coordinate 14,501 of CAYTLQ010000247.1, read as the reverse complement.
ATGTCAGTGGCGTTTTGATTGATCCAAACACTGGAGAAGTACTTGCGTTAGCCAACCGAAGCAGTTATGATTTGAACAACTACGCTAACTCAACCCCGGAACAAAGAAGAAACCATGCAATAGCTGACATGTATGAACCCGGATCAACATTCAAGGCTTTTACACTTGCAATGTTGTTAGATAAGAACTTATGTACAGAACAGGACATGGTAAACGGGGAAAATGGAAAATATAAATATAAATCCATGGTTATTCGTGATGCTCATCCCGAAGGTGTAATGACGGTAAAAGACGCATTTGCGAAATCATCGAATATTGGGTTTGCAAAATTAGCTCAGCGTATAGATGAAGAGACCATGTTCCGGTATCTCAGAGGTTTTGGTTTTGGAGGAAAGACAGGAATCAGTCTCCCTGCCGAAGCAAAGGGTATTTTAAAGAAACCAGATCAGTGGAGCGGGCTTACAAAAATTTCACTCTCTTTTGGATATGAAGTACTTGTTTCACCATTACAACTTGTCAGTGCTTATGCGGCATTGATTAATGGCGGAATATTATATGAGCCTCATATTGTAAAACAGGTAGTATCAAAGAAGGGTGATGTGCTTGTAGAATTTACCCCTAAAGATTTACGACAAATTATAAGTGAAAAAACCTCGGCACGAATGAGAGAATTACTGAAAGAGGTTGTGCTTAACGGTACCGGAAAAAAGGCTAAGGCAATAAATGTAAGTGTCGGCGGTAAAACCGGAACAGCAAGAATGTACATTGACAGCTCGTATGCGGAAAATGCTTATAACGCATCGTTTATTGGATTTTTCCCTGTTGAAAAACCAAAATACCTCTGTCTTATACTCGTAAATACTCCTTCTACAAGCAGTTATTACGGAGGAGATGTTGCCGCACCGGTATTTAAAGCAGTGGCAGAAAGGCTTACCGGACTTGATGATGAACTCCAAAAAGAAAAACTCCCTGAAACTGGTTCGGGTATGACGGCAAATACCGAAGATGTAAAAGTAATGAAAACATTTTCCGGTACTTTGAGTAACAGTTTGAAATCGGTGGAGAGTAAAATAACCGCCGGTAAAATGCCCGATCTTCACGGGATGCTGTTAAAGGATGCATTATCACTGTTAACGAAATTGAATATTCGGTACAAAGTCTCCGGTTCGGGAAGAATTCACTATCAGAGTATAGCACCCGGCACAAAAGTGTATCAGGGTATGGAGTGTATTATTAAAGGAGCTGAGGTAAACCTCTGAGAGTATGGAATTATCGAAGCTGATAAATAGTATGCGCGTCACACAGGTTACCGGAGAAGTCGAAAGAAAAGACATCTCAGCAGTAGTTTATGACTCAAGAAAAGTTGTAAAAGGCTCAGTGTTTTTTGCAATAAAAGGTCTGAACTCTGACGGTCACGAGTATATTATTGATGCAATGAATAAAGGCGCTCTGGCAGTCGTTCTGGAAGATGATAAGCGTGTGCCGGATGAAATTTTTCTCCATAAAAATATTACGAAAATCTTAGTTTCTGATTCACGCAAAGCACTGGCGGATTTTTCTCACTTTTTTTATAAGTCTCCAACACATAAGCTAAAACTGATTGGTGTAACAGGAACAAACGGAAAAACTACAACCACCTATATACTCCGGAGTATTCTGGAATATGCCGGGTATAAATCCGGACTTATTGGAACAATTGCAAATTATATCGGTGATAGAAAGATAGCAACAGAAATGACAACCCCGGAATCTACCGAACTGAGCGAAATGTTCAATGATATGATAATTGCCGGGTGTAGTTTTGCTGTTATGGAGGTTTCCTCCCATGCACTCACAATGCAAAGGGTATCTGCGTTAAACTTTAAGGGGGGAATATTTACAAACCTTACCCATGACCATCTCGATTTTCATGAAACATTTGAAAACTACAGAGATGCAAAGAAAAAATTATTCGATATGCTGGATGAAACTGCATTTGCCTGTGTAAATATTGATGATACTGCATATTCTGAGATGGTTCGCTCGACAAAGGCAAAAGTTTTTACTTATGGAAAACATCCGTCGGCTGATTATAAAATTGAAAACCTATCATATTCCATTGATGGAACAATTCTGAATGTGAGAACCTCAGACCGATACTATAAAGTCACTTCTCCGCTTATCGGAGAATTTAACGCTTATAATATAGCAGGCGCAATGTCAGCGGCTTTTGCTTTAGGTATCAGTAGTGAGGCAATTATTGACGGTATAAAAAATGCGCCACAAGTACCCGGACGATTTGAAGTATTGCGTCACTCGGATAAAACAGTGATCATTGATTATGCTCATACTCCTGATAGTCTTGAAAAGACAATTTCGAACCTTCGGAAGATTATTCGTCCTGAACAAAGAATAATTACCGTATTTGGCTGTGGCGGTGACCGTGATAAAACAAAGCGGCCAATAATGGGGAAAATTGCTACATCGTTAAGTGATGAAGTCATAATTACAAGCGATAATCCGCGATTTGAAAATCCGATAGATATTATTAATGACATAACAAAAGGAATAGTCTCTGGTAATTATTCAGTCGTTCCTGATAGAGAAGAAGCTATTCGGGAAGCAATTAAAAAAGCAGACACCAATACTTTTGTATTAATTTGTGGCAAGGGCCATGAGGATTACCAATCGGTTCAGGGAGTAAAAAGACATTTTTCTGATAAAGAATGTTCACTTAAGTATATGGAGGTATCGCTTTAATGAAAAGGGTATCCCTTATACTTAATGATATACAGAAATTAAGTAATGTAAAAATTATTAATGATACGCTCTTTACGCCAATAGAACTGATAAGTACCGATACAAGGACAATAAAAGATGGTGCATTATTCGTAGCGTTAAGAGGAAATCAGTTTGATGGTCACAATTATGTGAATGATGCTATCGAAAAAGGAGCAAAGGCAGTAGTAATTTCTGATGAGTTTTTATCTCACTTTCAGAATAAAAATATTACTGTTATTGCCGTTCCCGACACGACAATTGCTTTGGGTGAATTAGCAGGCCTTTGGAGAAAAAAACTTACTGCAAAAGTTATTGGTATTACCGGAAGTAATGGGAAAACAAGCACAAAGGATATTCTTATAGGGTTGCTTCAGAAGATGTACACGACTGTTGGCACAAGTGCGAACAATAATAATCACATCGGTGTACCTCTTACTATTCTTTCTGCAAATACTGATACGGAAATGCTTGTTTTGGAGATGGGGACTAATCATTTCGGTGAAATAGCCTATACCGCTTCAATCGCTCTTCCGGATTATGCACTCATTACGAATATTGGTCAGTCTCATCTGGAGTTTCTGCGAAATGAAGAAGGTGTGCTGAAAGAGAAAAAGGCGCTATTTGATGTAACCAGAAAAAATGGAGGAGTACTATTCCTTAATACTGATAATGTATATTTAAAGAAATTACGCAAGAAATACTCAGGTTCTCTAACTTATGGATTTAAAGCAGGTAATTCATTCCGGGCACAGATAAAACGATATGATGAACTTGGCAGACCCGTCATAAAACTACAGTTGAAGCGTAAAACTATTTCATTTGTGTCACCGCTTTATGGCAGAGAAAATGTTTATAATATACTTGCGGCATCGGCGATTGCATGGGAACTTGGTGTAACGAAAAACTTAATACTCTCCGGGATTTTGAGTATAAAACCCTCAAAGCAGAGAATGGAAGTATTTGAGTTTGAAGGCGGTATTGTTATTGATGATACATACAATGCAAATCCAACATCTGTTAAATCAGCAATAAAAACACTTGGAAGAATAAAGAAATATTCATCGAAGTATGCAATACTTGGTGATATGTTCGAACTGGGAGATTCTGCAGAGGAATATCATACAGCAATTGCAGGCTATTGCAGTAAGTATTCGAACATACAGTTTCTGCTTTTAGGAGAGCTTATGAAAAATTTGCACAAAGCCCTAAAAGCTGAAGGTATGAACAGCAGATATTTCGATTCAAGAGAAAAACTGCAGGATTTTCTTTCTTCAAAAAAATTTCGCGATGCTGTTATCCTGATTAAAGGATCCCGTGGAATGAAAATGGAACAATTCGTTAAAGTAATCGTACAGGCTTAGTATTATGCTCTATTATCTTGCGGAATATATTAATAAAGTATTTAATCCTCCGGGATTTGATGCTTTCCGATTTTTAACATTTCGCTCTGCACTTGCGGCGATAACAGCTCTGGCGATTGCTTTTTTTATTGGCCCGAAGATAATTAGAAAGCTTCGCGAATCACAAATTCGTACCGGAGAAAAAGCAGAAGCTCCTGAAGCACATAAGCAAAAAAAGAAAGCTGATACCCCAACGATGGGAGGTCTGATAATAGTACTATCGGTAGTAGTGCCAGTACTCCTCTGGGCTGATATTAAAAGTATTTTTATTGTACTTGTTCTAACCGGTATGGTTTGGTTAAGCGCAGTTGGTTTTCTGGATGACTATCTGAAAGTAGTAAAAAAATTACCGAAGGGACTTATTGCACGGTATAAATTACTCGGACAATTTATAATTGGATTCGTAGTAGGGCTGGTAGTATATCTAGCGCCAGAATTTAACGGGTACAATACTTTAACAACAGTACCGTTCTTTAAAAATGTTAATCTCGATTTTTCTATACTCTACATTCCAGCAACTATTTTTATCATTACAGCAACATCAAATGCAGTTAACCTTACCGACGGATTAGACGGTTTAGCAATTGGTTTAATGACATTTGCAATGCTTGCACTTGCAATTATGGCGTATGTAAGCGGTAATGCTATTTATGCACGATACCTGAATATCATGTTTCTTCCCGGCTCAGGTGAATTGACAATATTTATCGCCGCAATGATTGGCGCTTCGCTCGGTTTCCTATGGTACAATGCTCATCCCGCTCAGGTTATAATGGGTGATACCGGTTCGCTTGCGTTAGGTGGTGCGTTTGGAATTGCCGCTATTCTCATAAAAAAAGAACTTCTCATTCCAATACTTGGCGGTGTATTTTTTATGGAAACACTCTCAGTAATTATTCAAAGACTGTACTTTAAGTACACAAAGAAAAAATACGGAGAGGGAAGAAGAGTATTTAAAATGGCTCCGATTCATCATCACTTTCAGTTGATGGGCTGGGAGGAGCCACAGATAGTAATGCGTTTTTATATAATTGGCATTATTCTCGCAATAGTAAGCCTTGCATCGTTTAAGATAAGATAAACCTATGGATATAGTTGGTAAAAAAATAAGTATTATCGGAGCGGAAAGAAGCGGTTTGGGCGCCGCAAGGCTTGCAAAACGAAGGGGAGCAATTCCTTTCGTCAGCGATTCAGGTAAGAGCGAAAAACTTTCTCACCGTCTTGAAGAATTAAGACTGCAGGGGATTGATTTTGAGACTGAGATGCACACTGAGAGAGTGTTTGATGCTGACCTTTTTGTAATTAGTCCGGGTGTGCCTTCAAATGCTCCCGTTGTTACGGAAGCATTAAAGAGAAATATTGAAGTAATCAGTGAATTGGAATTTGCTTATCGGTTTTGCAATGCTATTATTATTGCAATTACCGGTACAAATGGAAAAACTACCACAGTAAGTCTGACTCATCATCTGCTAATAAATGCTGGTCTTAAATCTCATCTGGCAGGTAATATTGGTATTGCATTTTCGGATGTTGCAGATACAGTTTCAGAGGATGAATTTATTGTTCTCGAAGTTTCGAGTTTTCAACTAGACCATATAAAAACATTCAAGCCTGATGTTGCCTGCGTGTTGAATATTACTCCCGATCATCTGAATCGTTATGAGAATGATTTTAACAAATATGCGGCATCGAAGTTCAGAATATTTGAGAACCAGAATAATGGTTGTCTTCTTGTTCTGAATTATGATTGCGAAATTCTCACTAAACCGGGACTTGCCGGTTCGGTTCGCACCGTTTTTTTCTCAACGAAAAAGCAACTTTCTACCGGTTACTCTCTTAGCAATGGTGAACTGGTCTGCGCAAATAACGGAGAAGTTACTGGAATCTGTGATGCGGATGATTTAAGAATTCCCGGTGAGCACAATATTTCAAATGCGTTAGCCGCTATTGCATGTGTTAAGCCGTTTATTGAGGATAATCTGCTCATCAAAAAGGGAATACGAAGTTTTGAGGGAGTTGAGCACAGAATAGAATTGGTTCTGGAGAAAGATGGAGTTAAGTACATCAACGACTCCAAAGCCACTAATGTCGATTCAGTTTGGTATGCACTGCAGAGCTTTCAACAACCAATAATTCTCATTCTTGGTGGACTCGATAAAGGGAATGACTACAATTCAATATTACAGCTTGTAAAGCAAAAAGTTAAAAAAATTTATGCAATTGGTTCTTCATCGGAGAAAGTGTACGGTTTCTTCCGCAATCATGTAAATACAGAAATTAAATCATCTCTTCAGGAATGTATTATTTCGGCATCAAAAGAAGCCTGCAAAGGTGATGTCGTTTTGCTCTCACCTGCTTGTGCCTCATTCGATATGTTTGAAAATTATGAGCACAGAGGCAAGGTATTTAAGGAAGCAGTGAAGGAGTTACTGCAGTGAAAAAATATCCGATAGCTTTGTTTGTTGGCAGTTTTCTTCTCATCTGTTTCGGAATGATTATTCTGATGAGTGCAAGTTCAAATTTTACGATGGGACATAATGCCGGCAGATTTTCCATGGTATTAAGTCAATTTGCAAAAGCATCGCTTGGTCTTTTTGCAATGCTGGTATTTGCCGCAGTGCCATACACGATGTACAGAAAACTTAGTAAAGTTGCAATGTTTGTTATTGTGGCTATTCTCATTGCTACCTTGTTTATGCCTGAAAAGAATCATGTAAGACGATGGTTTACTGTGGGAATAATTTCATTTCAATCGGTGGATTTCGCAAAAGTTATTTTAATTGTTCACCTAGCGGTAATGATTGAACAAAAGGGGGAACTCATTAAAGACTTTAAAAATGGTTTCCTTTATATGATAATCTGGATATTTACTGTATGTGGTTTGGTAATATTACAGCCGAATGTCAGTAATTCAATTGTCATTTTTCTCGTAGCCTTTTTCATGTTATTTATTGCAGGTGCGGAGCTTAAACACCTTGCCGGTTCACTTGTTGGTGCCGCAATTCCTGCATTCACTCTGATGATGATTTTCCCGCATTCACGAGCCAGGGTATTTCAGTTTATTGATGGACTGTTAAAAGACGGTGAGATCAATTATCAGGTAAGCCAGGCAATTATCGGGCTTGGAAGCGGTGGTATTTATGGACTTGGTTTTGGTCACAGCAATCAGCGTAATCTTTTTCTTCCTGAGGCTTACGGCGATTTCATCTTCGCAATAGTTGGTGAAGAAACCGGCTTCATTGGCGCTATACTTTTGCTTTCTGCTTATGTAACTATGGCTATAATAGGTTTTCGGATAGCTAAGAATGCAGTAGATACATTAGGCCAAATGCTTGCGGCCGGAATATCAATTTCTTTTATTCTCCATGCCCTTATTCATATATCGGTTTCATCGGGACTTACACCAACAACTGGTTTGCCATTACCATTTATCAGCCATGGCGGAACATCGCTTCTGACACTATGCAGTGGTATAGGTATTCTCATTAATGTTGGTCTTACCGGAATCAATGAACAACAGCCAAAACCTTTACAGGAGAGTGTAACATGACGAGACTGCCTTTGAGGGTTTTACTAGCCGGAGGCGGTACCGGAGGGCACTTATTTCCTGCGCTTGCGGTTGCTGAAAAATTGCGAATGATTAAACCTGATACAGAATTTTTATTTATTGGTAAAGCGGGGAAGATTGAGGAGCGAGTTGTACCACGCTTTGGAATAGCATTTCAGAGTATTCCTGCAGAAGGGCTAAGTCGCAAGAGTGTAGTAAAAAATATCATGGTTCTGGCAAAATTTTTCGCGGGGTTTATAAAATCATTGTTGCTATGTATGACATTTAAACCTCATGTAGCGGTGGGTACGGGGGGATATACTACTGCGGCACCTGTGTTAGCTTCAAAAGTGTATGGGGCAAAAGTGGTTTTGCTTGAATCGAATAGTCATCCCGGAGTAACAATAAAACTTCTTCAGCGTTTTGCTGATCAGATTCATGTTGCTTTCAAAGATACTGTAAAATATCTGAAAGCAAAGGAAAAAGTGGTTGTCTCAGGAAATCCTTTGCGTAGTACGGTGACCCTTATATCCCGGGAAAAAGCAGTTGAAGCTTTTGGTCTGGATCCCAACCGGAAAACTGTTCTTGTACTAGGTGGTAGTCAGGGCGCATCAGCGATTAATAGAGGTGTAAGTGACATTATCCAATCGCTTCGTAAAAATTCTGTTCAGGTGATATTACAGACGGGTCAGGTATATTTTGAAGATATGAAATTATTTGCCGGTGAGGGAGTAGTAGTGCTTCCTTTCATTGACGATATGCAGTCAGCTTTCAGTGCGGCGGATGTAATTATATCAAGGTCAGGAGCTACAACGGTAGCCGAAATAGCAACTCTTGGTAAAACTGCAATACTTATTCCTTCTCCAAATGTAGCAGAGAATCATCAATATTTTAATGCGAAAGCAATGGCAGATGAAAATGCGGCAATTCTCATTGAGGAAAAAGAACTGAAAGAGAAATTAGAAAGTACACTGTTAGCATTGCTAAGTAATACAGAACAACGAAATATGATTGAGGAGAATTGTAAAAAATTCTCCCATGCAAATTCTGCAGAACATGTTGCCAGAATGATTTTACAACTAACGGAAAATAACTGAACGATGTTTAAAACAATTAAAAAAGTTTTCTTTACCGGAATTGGCGGAATTGGTATGAGCGGCATTGCCGAAATATTGCATAATCAGGGCTTTGTTGTATCGGGCTCAGATCGCGCTCTTTCGGATGTAACGGCACGATTAGCAGAACTGGGAATAACGGTTTATGAAGGACACTCGGCAGATAACCTTAAAGATGCTGATGTTCTCGTTTATTCCTCTGCAGTTACTCTCGATAATCCTGAAGTTGTTGCCGCTATGGAAAGGAAGATTCCTGTCATTAAGCGAGCAGAAATGCTTGCTGAATGTATGCGTATGAAATACGGTATTGGAATTGCCGGCACACATGGTAAGACCACTACTACCTCAATGGTGGGGCTGGTGCTGACAGAAGGAGGAATTGACCCCACAATTATAGTAGGCGGTAAACTCTCCGGTCTCGGCGGAACAAATGCCCGGCTTGGTAATGGTGAGTATATTGTTGTTGAGGCTGATGAGTTTGACCGCACTTTCCTGAAACTCACTCCTACTATTGCGGCATTAACAACTCTTGAAAAAGAGCATCTGGATACTTATAAAGACCTTGATGATATAAAATCTGCATTTGTTGAGTTTGCGAATAAAGTGCCATTCTATGGATTCGTAATCCTGTGCCTCGATGAACCGGCGTTGCAGGATATTGTTCCTCAGATAAACAAGAAAGTATTTACTTATGGTATTTCTCCTCAGGCAGATGTTCGGGCGGTAGATATTAAACACAATGCATTTTCCAGCACATTTACTGTACGATACTGCGGTAGAAATCTCGGGGAGATTACTCTAAGAATTCCCGGACTGCACAATGTAAAAAATTCACTTGTTGCTATCACAACGGGGATGGAGCTTAGCGTTGATTTCAGTGTTATTAAAAAAGCGTTAGAGGCATTTTCCGGTGTGTACAGGCGCTTTGAAATTAAATATGATAAAGAAATGCTTGTAATAGATGATTATGCTCATCACCCGACTGAAACAACGGCGACTCTCTCCGGCATTCGTTCGGGTTGGGACAGAAGACTGATTGCTGTATTTCAGCCTCATTTGTACAGCCGTACCAGAGACTTTTTCGAAGAATTCGGAAGGTCTTTTCTTCTTTCCGATGTATTCATCTGTACCGATGTATATCCGGCACGCGAAGAACCTATAGCAGGTGTATCCGGTGAGTTGATTGTAAAAGCGGCGAAGAAATTCGGTCATAAAAATGCTCTGTATGTACCTGATAAAAAAGATATCCCTGCTGTATTGAACGATCTGAAAAAAGATGGCGATATAATTATAACAATGGGAGCAGGGGATATCTGGAAATATGGCGAAGAATTTGTGAAAAGGATTTCCGCTCAATGAAAAAGCCCTCAAAAACAGTAACAGGATTTTTCTTATTGGGAACACTTTCCCTTCTGTTTTTGGTACTACTGTTGTATTCAGTAGGAAGCCGTGAAACCGTTGAAATGCTAAAGCCGGAGGTCAGTGGCGCCTCGTTGGTTAGCGGAGAGAATTACTTACGGTTTATTGGAGCAGTCGAAGGTGTGCCGGAAAACAGGAATCTGGTGGAGATACGAGAAAGACTGTTACAACATGTATATGTTGAAGATGTGGTGATTGAAAAAAATTCGCCGGGAAATATTTCGATACAAATAACAGAAAAGCGAATTATTGGGATTGTTGTTCGTAATGAAAAGAGTTCATTTCTTACGACGGATTTAGCGTTACTGAAAATATTACCGGGAACTTCTGTACCAACGGTAACCCTTATTAACGGACTTGAACAAATACCAGATCATAAAGTGGTCGCGCATCTTGAAAAAGCAAGAGAAATAATTTTTGCTTCGGGTATTGACACTGCTCTCGTGCAAAACCGCTTGTCTGAAATAATATTTGGTAAAGATGGAAATGCGGCACTGCTTTTTTCTGATGTTCATTCGTACATACTCATAGGTAAAGATCGAATTCCGGAAAAAGTTGCAGCGATTTATAGTATGTATAAAACCGGTATGATGAACAGCGCTATGTTGCAAAATTCTGCATACATCGATATGAGATATAAAAATAAAATTTATTGCGGTAGTTAATGCAGGCAAAGCGAACAATAGTAACCGGTCTAGATCTTGGCACAACTAAGGTGTGTGCAGTAATTGCTGAAAAGTTACCGGAAAATAAATTTAACATACTCGGATACGGTCTATCAAAATCCGAGGGTCTGCATAAAGGGTTAGTGAATAACATACCCAAGACTATAGAGGCAATTAAGACTGCAATGAATGCCGCGATGCAGCAGGCCGGAATTCAGGTAACGAAAGTAAATGTTGGTGTTGCCGGTGAACATATTACAAGTATGCGCCATAGAAATTTTGTAACGATTACAAATCCGGAACACGAAATAACCCGGGAAGATCTGCACCGTCTTGAAATGGATGTGCGGAGTATTCGACTGCCAATGGATATGCAGATACTTCATGTTTTGCCGGAAGAATTTATTGTTGATCAGCTTCGTGGTGTAACCGATCCACTTGGATTTACAGCAAACCGCCTTGAAGCAACAAATCATGTTGTTCTAGCTTCTACACCGGCAATTATGAATATTCAGAAATCGGTAGAGAAAGCCGGGTTTCAGATAGAAAGCTTCATACTTCAGCCAATTGCAAGCGCGGCGTCTGTATTAAGCGAAGAAGAAAAAGACCTTGGTGTTTTGATGATGGATATTGGCGGTGGAACAACCGATGTGGCGATTATTCATAGAAAAACAATTATCTATTCCAAAGTATTTGGAATGGCAGGCAATCAGGTAACCAACGACATTCGTGAAGCGTTAAGTGTTATTAATGAAGAAGCGGAAAAAATTAAACGGGAACATGGATATGCATGTGAATCGGCAATAATTAAAAATTATGACTTCATCATCAAAGGAGTAGGCGCCTGGGGAAGCACAAAAGTGGAAGTGAGTCTGCTGACGCAGATTATTAATGCGCGAATGAAGGAATTATTTATGCTGGTTGAGAATGATGTCCGGGCATCGGGTTTTAAGAACCGGATAAAAGCCGGAATAATACTCACCGGCGGTGGAAGCCTGCTTAGGGGCACTAATGATCTGGCTCTTGATATCTTCCATCTTCCAGCGCGGTTTGGTATTCCGTTAGAATCGTGGACAGGTTCAAAAGCAGAAATTGAGAAACCTGAGTTTGCAACAGTAATAGGATTGTTGTTCGGTGCTCCCGGAGCAAAAGAACCGGAACCGGAGCCCGAGGAAAAGAAGCAGTGGTTCAAAAAGAAAGAAACAAAGAAGAAGGTTCATTCACCAAACATCCCCATGAAAAAACAGGAGAAAAGTGTTTTTAGGTATATGTGGGATAATGTAAAAGAATTTTTTAACAGGTTATAATAAGTAAAAGGAGGCAAAATGCATCAGTTCTTTACCGTGGATCGAGAAGGCTCAGAAAAAATGAAGGCAATCCTGCGTATTGTGGGGATAGGAGGCGGTGGCTGTAATGCTGTGCAATCTATGATTAAGCGAGGACTTTCGGGAGTGGAATTTGTAGCTGTTAATACGGATGCACAGGTACTTGAGAAAAATGGCGCACATTATAAACTTCAGATTGGTTCGAAGATTACAAAAGGCCTTGGCGCAGGAGCTGATCCAAACATCGGAAGAAAAGCGGCTGAAGAAGACCGTGAAAGAATAGCAGAAGTTCTTCGTGGTTCGGATATGGTATTTCTTACTGCCGGTATGGGTGGCGGAACAGGCACCGGAGCCATTTCAGTTGTAGCCTCTATTGCAAAGAGTCTCGATGCATTGGTTGTTGCAATTGTAACCAAACCTTTCAAGTGGGAAGGGAAACTCCGCATGCTCAATGCTGAAAAAGGAATTCAGGAGCTGAAACAATATGTCGATAGTCTTATCGTTATTCCAAACGAACGATTAATAACAGTTATTGACAAAAACTTCAATATGATTCAGGCACTTGATAAAGCAAATGAGGTGCTTTATGAAGCCACAAGAGGTATTGCCGACATAATTAATATTGAAGGGTATATTAATGTTGATTTCGCTGATGTTCGCTCGGTAATGCAGGGCAGTGGTGTTGCTCTTATGGGCTGTGGTATTGCCAGCGGCGAAAATCGTGCACAAGAGGCGGCGCAGAAAGCAATTTCCAGCCCGTTCCTTGAGGGTATGAATATACGCGGTGCAAAAAGTGTTTTGGTTAATGTTACCGGTTCAGCAAATCTCACAATGCAGGAAATCTATGAGGGTAATGAAATAATCTTCAAAGAAGCAGGAGAGGAAGTTAATGTTATCTTTGGATGTGTACAGCGTGAGGAAATGAATGATTATGTTTCCTATACTGTTATCGCAACCGGCTTTGATGATAAATCATCTGGAGCGAAGACTGCAAAACCGGCAACGCAAAAAGTTGATCCGATTATCCCGCGGATAAACGAACCCGAAAGAATAGTAAAGCGTCCTGTGTTAACTAAATCGGAAGAGGAAGACTCGAATACACCATCATTCTTTAAATTAAAAACTCCTTCGATTGAACTTCCGGCTAACTCAGGTGAAAGTATTGCACCGGAGGAGTCAGGTTTTGGATTTGAAAAATTCAAAGAGTTGCCGCAACAGGAGGAGAAAAAACGGGAACTGTTACGCAGACCGAAGGAACCTGAAGATGATGAAACATCAGCATTCCTCAGAATGATTATGGATTAATTACTCTTAAAGATACAGTTGTCAGGCTGTTTATGGTATTTACTGTAAACAGCCTTTTTTTATCCGTCTATTAACCGTGTATCCACAAAGATATTATCATCATAATCGGTGGTAATAATTATTCTGTTGGGTCTGCAGCAAATACGGCAATCTTCTATAAAGTCCTGTTTGCCACTTATAGTGAAATCAACCTGTACGGTATTATGGACTCCACAGTACTGACACATCCAGACAATATCTTCGTCGGGACTAATAAATTTATTTCGTTCCATTATTATTTTTTTATTAAATGAAAAATTTTTACCGGCAAATTCACCTAATAACAAAAATGAAAAAAGAGTATTCTTAATAACTTTCGATTAAACAGAGAATATTATAAGTTTACATTTTAATTGTAAAAGTACTTCAACATTTTTCATCAACCGGATTACGGCTGAGGAAAAACATTCAATAAATTATCTATGTCAGTAGAAATTCTTTCCCGGATTCAATTCGCTTTCACTGTAGCTTTTCATTACATCTATCCGCCATTAAGTATAGGACTTGGTTTAATTTTGGTTATAATGGAGGGGATGTACCTTAAAACTAAAAATCCCTTATATGAGAGAATGACAAAATTCTGGGTGAAAATATTCGCTCTTACATTTGCGCTAGGTGTTGCAACAGGTATAGTAATGGAATTTGAGTTTGGCACTAATTGGGCGACATACTCGCGTTTTGTAGGTGATGTGTTTGGCAGTGCGGTAGCGGCGGAGGGCATTTTTGCTGTCTTCCTGGAGGCGGGGTTTCTTGCTGTTGTGGAATTTGGTTGGAATCAGGTAAGTCCTCGAATTCATTTTCTTTCAACTGTCATGGTAGGTCTTGGTGCAATGCTACGTGCGGTGGGGAGTGACAGAGCAAATTCATGTCTGCAGACCCCTGCAGGTTACCACATGTTCTGAGAGTGTGTGAATGCGCTTGTGCAA
>CAYTLQ010000246.1:0-14476 GCA_964438715.1 uncultured Ignavibacteriaceae bacterium | reverse complement strand
TATGTGTCCTCATAATCGCCTCAGCAAATAAATTAGCTGAAGAAATAGTCTCAATTTTTCCTGTGTTATCCGGAAAATCCTTCTGAATACTATCTGAAACGAATAATTTTTCTAATGTACTTTTTTCTATTCTCTCAATTGCCTGACCAGATAAAAGAGCATGAGTTATTGCACCATAAACCTTACGAACACCCTTTTCGTAAAGTGCGGCAACTGCTTTTACAAATGTTCCACCTGTATCAATAATATCATCGACAATGAGTACATCCTTGCCATCCACATCTCCAATGATATTCGTAATCTCCACATCATTGTGGAGGGGTCTCCGTTTGTCAATAATTGCCAGACCGGCATTCACCAGTTTCGCATACGATCGCGCCATTTTAATTCTTCCTACATCGGGCGAAACCACAACCAGATTCTCTGCAAGAGAGTGAACAGTATCGGCAAAAATTGAGGAGCCGTAAAGGTGATCAAAGGGAATATCAAAAAAACCTTGTATCTGTGAGGCGTGCAAATCCAGCGTAATCACGCGGTCTGCGCCGGCAACGGTTATTAAATTTGCTATCAATTTTGCCGTTATTGCAACTCTTGGTTGATCTTTACGATCCTGCCTCGAATAACCAAAGTAAGGAATTACTGCAGTTATTCTTTTTGCTGAGGCACGCCTGGCTGCATCTATCATAATCAGCAATTCCATCAGGTTCTCTGCCGGTGGATTAGTTGACTGAACGATGTAAATATCAGCCCCTCTGATATTGTCGCCGTATTTAACCCAAATTTCTCCGTCACTAAACCGCTTAATCTCAACAGTACCTAATCCAACTCCGGCAATATTAGCAATTTTTTTTGCCAGTTTTATATTAGAACTGCCGGAAAAGATCATAAAATCGTACATGAGCCGGCCACCTGACATTTTTCCAAAAATACAGACTTTCAATATATACATTTCCCTCCGATAAGTCAATAAATTTCGATTTTTGGTTACTTTAAAGATAACCTGGTTCGGTTCACTTGAAAAAAAAGGATTTCACTTAAAAAAAGGAGGAAAAGTTATTTGGAATTTGCACTCTTTTATGTGAGGATGATTCCCAAAGTCAAAATTTCCCGGGACTCCCTTTTGATATTGCTTATGAGGAGGTGTCGGTGAAGCCGCGAAAATTTGAATACTTAACGCAATTTCCGTACATTTCGAGGTTAAATCGGCAATTAACAGATATCAAATCAAGTTTGTCGAAATAAATTAGTATGTGTTGCTAAATCTCTTTACACAAAACAAGGAAAGATTCGATGTCCGAAGAACATCTTAGTGATAAGCAATTAAATGATCTGGAAAATGAGGAATGGTTATACTCGCTCGACTATGTACTAAAGCATGGAGGCCCGAAGAGAGTTGTAGAAATTTTACAACAGTTACAAATAAGGGCGCATAAAGCTGGTGTTGAAATTCCATTTACTGCAAATACTCCATACATAAATACTATACCAAGAGATAAACAAACCCCATATCCGGGTGACAGAGAAATTGAAAGAAGAATAAAAAGTATTATACGATGGAATGCCATGGCGATGGTTGTGCGTGCAAACCGGAATGAGAGCGCTGTCGGTGGGCATATTTCGACATACGCCTCTGCCGCAACTATTCTCGAGGTCGCTTTCAACCATTTCTTTAAGGGAAAAGGTGAGGATTATGATGGAGATCAGGTATTTTTTCAAGGGCATTCCTCACCGGGAATTTATGCTCGTGCTTACCTTGAGGGGAGAATTTCAGAAGAGCAGTTAGTAAATTTCCGCAGGGAACTGAAGCCGGGTGGAGGTCTTTCATCCTATCCGCATCCATGGCTTATGCCCGGATTTTGGGAATATCCCACGGTCTCTATGGGGCTAGGACCACTTATGGCAATTTATCAGGCGCGTTTCAATCGGTATCTCGAAGACAGAGGTTTGAAAAAGCCCGGAAGTGGGAAAGTATATGCTTTCCTCGGTGATGGAGAAACCGACGAACCCGAAACTTTAGGAGCAATAACACTTGCCGCACGGGAACGCCTGGATAATCTCATTTTTGTAATCAACTGTAACCTTCAGCGTCTCGATGGACCGGTACGGGGTAATGGTAAAATAATTCAGGAACTCGAAGCGGCTTTTCGTGGCGCCGGATGGAATGTTATTAAAGTGATCTGGGGTGGCGATTGGGACCCAATACTTGCCAAAGACTATAACGGAAAACTTGTAAAAAGAATGAGTGAAGTGGTGGATGGTCAGTATCAGAAGTTTTCTGTTGAGTCAGGAGCTTATTTCCGTCACGAATTTTTCGGTGTTGACCCTGAGCTTCTTGAAATGGTGAAAGATCTTTCTGATGACCAGTTAAGAAAACTCAAAAGAGGGGGGCACGATCCCGAAAAAGTTTTTGCGGCATTCAAAGCGGCTATTGAGCATAAAGGTCAACCGACAGTAATTTTGGTAAAAACAATTAAGGGCTACGGTTTAGGAGAAAGTGGTGAAGGAAAAAATATTACTCACCAGCAGAAAAAACTAAATGAAGATGAATTGAAAGAATTCCGAACCCGTTTTGGAATACCTATTTCTGACGATGAGGTCTCTGCCGCACCATTTTATAAGCCAGCCCCTGATTCTCCTGAAATGAAATATCTTTTGGAAAAAAGAGAACGACTTGGCGGTTTTGTCCCGTCACGCAAGGTTGATGTCAGACCGATAAAAACTCCTCCTGAAGATGTGTTCGCAGAATTTTATCAGGGCACTGAGGGGCGCGATGTTTCAACGACAATGGTTTTTGTTCGTATTCTTGCTAAACTATTACGAGATAAGGAAATTGGTAAGCTCATCGTACCAATTGTTCCTGATGAAGCCCGTACATTTGGTATGGAGGCATTGTTCCGTCAGGTGGGAATTTATTCGCATGTTGGTCAGTTATACGAGCCTGTTGACAAAGACAGCCTTCTCTATTATAAAGAGGCGAAAAATGGTCAAATACTTGAAGAAGGAATTACCGAAGCTGGTTCGGTATCCTCTTTTATTGCCGCAGGTACGGCGTATGCAAATCATGGTATAAACATGATCCCATTTTTTATTTACTATTCTATGTTTGGATTCCAAAGAATTGGTGACCTTATATGGGCGGCCGCAGATATGCGTACAAAAGGATTTCTTATTGGTGGTACATCCGGAAGAACAACCCTTAATGGCGAAGGTTTGCAACATCAGGATGGGCATAGCCATATTCTTGCATATCCTGTTCCAACTCTCAAGACATACGATCCTGCTTTTGCGTTTGAACTTGCTGTTATCATACGAGACGGTATAAGACGAATGTATGAAGAGCAGGAAGATATTTTTTATTACTTAACGGTAATGAACGAAAATTATCCAATGCCTGAAATGCCGGAAGGGGCAAAGGAAGGTATTCTTAAGGGAATGTATAAGCTCTCTCCTTCAAAGATTAAAGCTCCAAAAATGAAGGCTAATTTATTTGGAAGTGGAACCATTCTTAATGAAGTTCTTAAAGCTCAAACAATTCTTGAAACAAAGTATGATGTTGCGGCTGATGTTTACAGTGTAACAAGTTATAAAGAGCTTCGAACAGATGCGCTTGATGCAGAAAGGTGGAACTTACTGCACCCGACTGAGAAACCAAAGATTCCTTACATCAGTTCATTATTTAAATCTTCAGATGATTCGGTTTTCGTCGCTGCTTCCGACTACCTGAAACTTATGCCCGATATGATAGCAAAATGGCTACCAAAACCCATAGTCTCTTTGGGAACAGATGGATTCGGGCGTAGTGAAGGAAGAGTTGAATTACGGGATTTCTTTGAAGTTGATGCCCGTTACATCGTTATAGGTGCGCTCCATGCCCTGGCAAAGGAAGGTAAGTTAAAGATGAGTGCAGTCTCAAAAGCGATAAAGGAACTGGATATAAATCCTGAAAAACTTAATCCTATGGTTTCCTGAACGAAGAAAAAATTAAGTAAAGGTTTACAATGTCGAAAGAATTTACACTCCCCGAATTAGGGGAAACAATAGAAGCGGCTGATGTCTTGAAAGTATTAATTAAAAAGGGCGATATCATAAAAGTCGATCAACCGGTTCTGGAAATAGAAACAGATAAGGCAACCATTGAAGTACCCTCCACTATTGGTGGTGTAATAAAAGAGGTGTTTGTAAAGGAAGGGCAAAAAGTAAAAGTAGGACAGGTAGTATTTAATCTTGAAGATTCGGTTACTGTTTCTGATGCCCCTGCTGAATTGTCCTTCACCGATACAGCTCAACCTAAGCAAATTAGTGAAACAGAAACTAACTCAGTGGAAAGTTCTACATTTGTTTCAGAAATGTTACTTCCGGAGCTGGGTGAAAATATAACCAAAGCTGATGTCCTTAAAGTTCTCGTTAAAGCCGGTTCGGTTATTAAACTGGATGAACCGGTCTTGGAAATAGAAACCGATAAAGCCACAATAGAAGTTCCTAGCACCGTTGAAGGAGTTATTGAGGAAGTATTTGTTAAAGAAGGAGAAAAAGCTGATGTAGGACAAGTTGTGCTTAAAGTGAGCAAGAGTACCTCACAAATTCCGATTGCCACTCCGAAGCTCAGTGTCCAGAAAGAAGTTGTACAGACAGTGCCGGTTGCAGAGCAACAACTTAATGTTGAAGAAAGCACAACAGTTCCTAACAGGTTCATTCCACTTGATACTCAACCTCCAATCCTAACTGATCCGGCTCCTGCCGCTCCTTCCGTCAGAAGACTTGCTCGTGAGCTTGGGGTTGATATAAATAAAATTCCCGGAAGTGGTCCTCGTGGAAGAATCAGTATTGAAGATGTGAAAGCGTTTGTTAAAAAGCTAAATCTGAGCAGAAAAAGCTCCGGCGAATCTTTTATCTCGGGTATTAAAGCAGAAAGCCTCCCCGATTTTTCCAGGTTTGGCTCTATTGAAGTCAATGATATGTCAAATGTCAGAGCAAAAACAGCCGAACATCTAAGTTATGCATGGGCTACAATTCCACATGTTACTCAATTCGATAAAGCTGATATCACATTACTTGAGCAAATGCGTAAGCAACATAGTAAATATGTTGAGTCCCAAGGTGCAAAGCTAACCGTTACAGCAATACTTATAAAAGTAGTGACACATGCCATAAAAAAATTCCCGCAGTTTAATGCAAGTGTCGATATGGAGAAAAAACAAATAATCTACAAGAAATACTACAATGTGGGAGTTGCAGTAGATACTGAAAGAGGATTGATTGTACCGGTAATACAGGGTACAGATAAATTAAATGTAACAGAAATTTCTTTGGAACTGCAAAAAATCTCAGAAAAAGCACGAAACCGAAAAATAACACCGGAGGATTTGCAAGGTGGATGTTTCACAATCTCTAACTTAGGCGGTATCGGTGGAACCTATTTCACTCCAATTGTTAACTCACCTGAAGTAGCAATACTGGGAGTTTCAAGAAGTGTAACGGAGCCTGTTTATGTAGATGGTAAGTTTGAGCCACGGTTAATGCTACCTCTCTCACTCTCTTACGACCACAGGATTATCGATGGAGCTGATGCTATACGCTTTTTACGCTGGATAGTAGAATCGCTTGAACAGCCGATGAAACTTTTGATTGAGGGGTGAATATGATTAAAACACAATTAGTGGTTATTGGTGGTGGGCCCGGAGGTTACGCTGCTGCATTTTACGCTGCCGACCTCGGTATGCAGGTAACTTTAGTAGATTTAGAAAAAAATCCCGGCGGGGTTTGCCTTTATAGAGGTTGTATCCCCTCGAAAGCGTTACTGCATGTAGCGAGACTTATTTCTGAAACAAAAGAAGCGGAACACTGGGGGATTGAGTTTGGTACTCCTAAGATTGATTTGGACAAACTGCGCACTTTTAAGAACAATGTTGTAAATAAATTAACCGGCGGTTTAGGAGTTAATGCCAGGCAGAGAAAAATTAACTTTATTCAAGGCAGAGCAACTTTTGTATCTTCCTCAAAACTTTCTATCGAAAAGACAGAAGGTGGCAGAGAAGAACTTGAATTTGATAATGCAATAATAGCGATCGGATCTGTTATTACAACCATTCCCTCTTTGATGATCAATAGTAAAAGGTTGCTAAACTCAACCACTGCCCTTGATTTACCTGAGATACCGAAATCGTTATTGGTAATTGGTGGGGGGTATATTGGTCTTGAAC
Organism: uncultured Ignavibacteriaceae bacterium; assembly: GCA_964438715.1. Classification (GTDB taxonomy): domain Bacteria; phylum Bacteroidota; class Ignavibacteria; order Ignavibacteriales; family Ignavibacteriaceae; genus CAYTLQ01. The sequence goes on along the minus strand of CAYTLQ010000246.1, from coordinate 8,276 downwards.
TTGGTTCCGTGTATCAGGCTTTAGGAACTGAAGTTTCTGTTGTGGAAATGACTTCGGGATTATTGCCGGGCGCCGATAGAGATCTGGTTACATTTCTCGACAGGATGTTACAGAAAAAATTCAAGGCTATAATGCTTAACTCGAAAGTTGAAAAACTTACAGAAGCGGAAGATGGGATTATAGTTACTATAAAAAAACAAGACGGTGCATCAGAAAACATAAAATTTGATTATGTGTTGATGTCTATTGGCAGGAGACCGGAGACCAAAGGGATTGGTTTAGAAAATACAAAAGTAAAAATAACACCAAAAGGATTTATTGAAACAGATAAACAGTTACGCACCGCTGATCCAAAAATATTTGCAATTGGTGATATTGCAGGTGAGCCAATGTTGGCACATAAAGCCTCGCATGAAGCACGCGTAGCAGTAGAGGCGATAAACGGACACAAAGCATTTTTCGAACCAAGAGCAATTCCTGCAGTTGTTTTTACTGATCCGGAAATTGCATGGGCCGGTATTACCGAAAACCAGGCAAAAGAGCAGGGATTTACATTTGAAGTAGCCAAGTTTCCATGGGCGGCGTCGGGGAGGGCTGTAACCTTAGACAGAAACGATGGTGTAACAAAATTGATAATTAATCCCGATAATGAGAGAATACTTGGTGTTGGAATATGCGGTCCGGGCGCCGGTGAACTAATTGCTGAAGCAGTTCTTGCCATTGAGATGGGTGCAGTTGCATCTGACCTAAAACTTACAATTCATCCTCATCCTACACTTTCAGAGACTGTAATGGAAGCCGCAGAAGTATTTTTTGGCCAGAGTACTCACATTTACCGACCGAAGAAAAAATAAAACAAAAACCGTTCAAAAAAAACCGCCAACTATTGGCGGTTTTTTTTTTTGAAATAAAGCCGGTTTTTTGAGAAGACATATCTTCCATCCGGAAATTACATTGCTCATCTTTCAACCTGAGAGATGTATCAATATAAATATTACGCCTAAGGAGTTTTTTATTATTGCCAGAAAATTATACTATAAAATTTTCAACTTTTTGAGTTTTTGAGTAGCAAAAGCACTTATGGTGGAGAAATAATCCCTGTGCGGATAAAATAGTTCAATCAATGGTATGCAGCAAATGATAAATGAAAACCTGATGAATAATATTTCAGTATCACAAGAACATAACAAAATATTTAGATAAAATGGTCAACAGATGAAGAAAATCACCAATTAAGACAATAATCTATTCCGGAGGATGAAAACTATTTTGTCTTCATTATGAAAACACCGTCCCAATCCGGACCGGGTGGTTCTTCTATGTAATGTTTACACCTTTTAATATAAACTTTCGATGTATATTCGTCGGGGAATATTTCGATTGCCTGATTGAATAGTTCAATAGCCCTATGGAACTCCTGCTGACGGTAGAGATGTAAACCTTGTGTATATTTATCAATACTATCTAATTTTGCGGCAGGGAATGTATCAGTTTTATATCCTATAAGCTCGTAAACTTTAATGGGTTTGGTTTTCCCTTTCACAACGAGATAATCTAATTCGCGCGTGAGGAAATCGTTATAAACAGCTTCATAGGTAGTTTCGGAAATCATAATTAATGTACCGTATTCCTTGTTTGCTCCTTCGAGGCGTGAACCAAGGTTTACATTGTCTCCCATTACCGTATAATCGAATCGTTGTTTGCCTCCAACATTACCAACGACCATATCGCCTGTATTGATTCCCATTCGGGAAGTGATATGTGGTTGACCTTCAGCTTTCCATTTTATATTCAATTCAGCTACAACTTTTTGCATCTCGAGAGCGCTTCGGCAAGCCCAATGTGGATGATCGGGAAGAGGTATTGGCGCTCCCCAAAAAGCCATTACAGCGTCACCAATATATTTGTCAAGTGTCCCTTTTGAATCGAATACGCATTTTGTCATCGCACTCAGGTATTCGTTAAGAAAACTCACAAGATCTTCAGGTTCTTTATTTTCTGAAAATGTAGAAAAACCAGCGATATCGCTAAAGAATACTGTAAGATTCATCCTCTGACCGCCAAGCTGAAGTTTGTCAGGGTCCATTATCAACTCATCAACTATCGTGGAGTTAACATACTGACTAAACATTCCCTTTATCATACCTTTTTGTCGGCGTTCTGTAATAAAATGGTAACCTGTTGCTCCAACATAACCCAGGACAATTGCAATATTCGAACTAATAATAACTATGAGAAATGAATGAGCTTCGAAGAGGTAAAACGATAACTCCCTTATAGCAAGAATGAAACCGGCGATCAGAAGCATATTTGCAAATTCAATCAGTAGTCCGATTTTGGTTTTTATTTCCTTTAGAAATGAGCTGAGGAAAAAAGAGAGGAAAGTAAGAAGAACTACAACAAGTAATTCCATCCACAAAGGCTCTTTAATAAGGAAATCATCCCAAATAATATTTTGAATTGCATTGGCGTGTATTTCTACCCCGTTGATTAAATTATCGCCTTTTTGGGTTCCGAGAGAGAAAGATATGGGAAGAATATCTTTATCCTCCGGCATTGTAGAACCGATGAGAACAATCTTATCCTTAAATTCTCCGGAATATAATAACCCTACATCAGGGTCGTCCCAGGTGTTTATATCTGTTTCAAGTTCAATTTCATCTTTTGTTTTAAATTCGGCATCATCGAGAACATCAATGAAATCATGGTGCTTAAATGTACGACTAGGCCCATAATAATTGACGAGCATTGATACTCTGTCAAATTTAGGAATTTTGTGCTGGTCAAAAAGAAAATAATCAGGAGTATTTTTGGCGATATGCAGACTTGATTTATTATAATATTTATTGAGTACAGCATACGCAAAAGACGGTACAAACTTATCGGTAGAAGGTGCATACATAAACGGTAGATACCTTCGTATAACACCGTCCTGATCCGATTGGACTTCAACAATTCCAATAGAACTATCAGCTTCAAAATATACACTGCTGTAATTTTCGTGCTGTCGGGTAATCAGATAATTTGTCCCCTCAGTTCTTGGTACTTTTCCTCCCACAATAATGTTTTTATATTTGCGGATAATATCCATAACGAGAGTATCATTAGCAGGAGACTGCTGATCGGGTGTTGACATAACAAGGTCTATACCAATTGCACGCACTCCGGCTTTGTTGAGATTATCTAAAACTTTCGCATAAACACTTCGTGGCCAGGGCCAGTCGGCGGGGATACCATCATAAGTGTTTTGTGTAATTTCGAGAATAATTACATCAGCGCTATCTTTAATATCACGAGGTCCACGCTCTCTGAACCGCTCGTCTATGTGATTTTGCTCGAGTTCTTTAAGAGGGCCAAGAGTGAAGAAAAATTCCTGTGTAAGGATAATTGTAATTACCGCGAGAGCCAGGGCAATGCCTGACTTAACAAGCCAGGCACGACCCGAGTGAGAAGTTTTCATTTAATTACCAGTTAAAGCGGGTATTCAAACCAAAGACAACATCGTTTGTGGCGGCGATAGATGTTGTAGAACTGTTAATAAAATAGCGGAAGAAAGCCTGAACACTGAAATTTCGTAATACCTGGTACTGTGCATTTGCATCAAAATATGTGCGGTTGTAATCACCAAAACTTGGATTGATCGAACCGAAAATAATCAGTTTCCTATCCATCAAATATTTTCTTGCTCCAAGAGAAATACTGAAATAATTTGTGGTAGTTGTAACAACTTCACTGGCACTATAGATTAATGTTACATTGGTCATTAACTCATCGTTCCATGTTGTGCCAACGCCGAGATTAAGCGAAAAACTATTTGCATTCTGTTTATAAACACTGTTATCCTGCCTGTCGGACACTGAAACACTGAGTGATGCCTGCTGATTATAGAAATAGAAGAAATCGTAACCGAGTTGTATTAAAAACCGGTTTGTAATATCCTCAATTTTAGCTGAGTCACCGGCGATGGCGTTATTTTCGTTATTGTATTGTGCAAAACTAAAGAGAATATTGGGGAAATTGGTACGAGGGAAATAGGATACAGATCCATTAATTGTTTTATAAGAAGTCGTATAAAACTTGGTTTCCTGCAGGTTATCCTTTAAATCCTCGTAACTACCAGAAATGAACAATTTATTTTCTAAAAGACGAATCCGGTCAAAAACATTTATCCCTGCGACATCCTGACGAATAAATGTATTACCAAATGACTGAAACTCATTTCCACGATAGATATAACTTGTGCGAAAGTAATTCCCAAAATAATTTAGTGAGAATGCACCCTCAGCGCCAAAGGTAGGCAGTTCTTCGGGGTTCCATGGCTTTAAACCTTCATTGATTGTAATAATCTTGGAAGCCTGATTTTTTATTTTTTTGATTGTTTCCACATCCAGAGTAGAGTCTAAGTTTTTAATAAAAGTTTCAAGATCTTCATCTGAAAATGTTCCGGTGGAAATATCGGTATTGAATACAGAGAAGGCGGCTTGTCCCGTAAGCATGACTTTCTGATCATCAAAAGCAATCAACATATCACTGCCCACAACGACATTTTCCTGTGGTTTATTACCAAAATCAATTGAGGCGATATCGTCTTTTGCATGAAGGTATGTAAATCCAAGCCGGAAATTTTCTCCTCTTCCAAATGATGGACGGAGAGTAAAAATATTTCTTTTGTATGTTCCAATCTCACTGGCAATTGCTAATGGTAAGCCATATTTGATGGAGTCAACTTTAATCACATTTGTACCCAACGCAAGCGGATCGGTTGCGGCAATAAATTGACTAACTTTGCCTTCAATTGCACGGGTAACTTCGCCCATTGTAGTTTTCAGATTAAAAAACCCCAGACTGACTTCACCCGAAAATCCTCGTACACGCTTACCGTTCATTACAAGGGAGGGGTAAGCGGGTGTGTGGTCACCTACATTAATTTCGAGCCAGTCAGAAAGCAAAGTGAGAGAATAGCGGTTATTTGGTTGACGGTATTTTTTCTCCTCTGAGGTAACATATATTCTGGTATCCATAGACCATGATTGATAGGTACCGTTTGCAGTTAGCGAAATATTGTTATACCAGGTATTAACTCCGCCAAAATTCTCATTTCGACTTTCACCGGTGAGCGTTCCCGAATAAATAAAGCCGGATTCTTTCTCTTCTGCCATTGCATCGGAGATGACATTGAATGATGCTTCGATGGAATGATATGGTTGTTTGGAGTAATCATATAATTCAATTTTAACAGTATGCTGACCTCTTGCTTCAAATCCTGTAGCATTATCCGGATAAAGTAAAATCAGATCTTCGGCGAACACTGCATATTGTGTAAAATCCTGACCATCAATGTAAATTTTTGTTGCAGCTTTGTCCACAGAAGTAGATGCACGAAGTAATGAAACAGAAACAAAAAATTCACTTTCAGGAACCGCTCGACCAGGTTCCGGACTGAGAAGAATTGCCTCTTTATCTTTTTGTGATTTCGGTTTTACCTGAATCTGCAATGGCGTCGCATTATCTGGGGCACCGAAAGGGTATGTCTCTGATGATGTTTCGGAGAGCTTAAAAAAGAAGTAAACATCAAGTGAAGGAAGATTTACATCCTCAGCAGGGATTGTAACTTCTCCCGAGTAACCACTGATTGTTATATCAATAGATTTGTACTCATTCTCACCAAAGGGCTTATAGTAGAGAACAGCCTGCGATATTGCAACTGACTGAAAGAATTCAAGTCCTATATACAAATTATCACCTTCCTTCGGCTCGGTATAGGTTACTTTAGAAACAACATTGCTCATCTGAGCATATATCGTTTCTGTACCTAAAAAGACGGCAGATAATATGAGAATTAAAAAAATGTAAAGAGAAGCAATGTGTCTCATAGAATAACTCCGAAGAAAGTTTAAAAACTTAATAATACTTAAAAAGTATAGAGCTGTAACGAATCGGCGAAAAATTGAAGAACAATATAAATATAAGTTATAAAAAAAATAACCCCCGAAGTGAGTTCGGGGGTTAAAATAATTTTACAAATCATTATCAGTCATTTACTGGATACTCGATAATAATAGTACCCTGATTCGTCACAATTTTTAGTTTTCGTGTGTTAACCGATGTAGTGCTGTTATACAGATTATTCTGCTGTGTTCCGTTATTTCCGGTAATAATCTGTCCATTAGAATTAATGTTAGCATACTGTCCACCATTAATAGTAGCATTTTCTTTTAGCCCCTGTGTCGCTTCGATACCAACTTCACCGGTGTTACAAACCAGTGTGGTAGAAGTATCATCAGTTTCAATTGCAATAGTTGTCCCACGGATAGACGCCACCATTGTCGGAGTTGAGAACTTGAACTCGTCGTTTTCCTGTTTACTGATTTCAGCGCCAAGTTTCCCTTTGTCCATATATACATTTTTTGAGAGTGCCTGATTTTTCTTATCAGCATAAATTTTCAGGTTAGAGTTTTCTCTAACTCTTACAATTGAATTATCGGTGAATTTAATCATAGCCAAAGATTTAGGACCAGTTTTAATTTCATCGTTCGTTAAAAGCGGCACACCGGTCTTTGCTTCAGTCCAATCTTTATTTTCCTTCTTTAATGTTACTTCTTTAACGACTTTCATTAATACTGCCACAGGGGAATCTGCTTTTGGTTTATCTCCCGCCATCAGAGTGCCCGATGAAAAGATAAATGAGATCAATAAAATTATTGCTAAAAACTTTTTCATATTTCTATCTCCATCAAAATCAGTTTTGTTCGAAAGTGATTGTTACTAATTCCGGGTTCGCTAACATTGCCTGAGCAATCTGGTTCATTAACTGTAATACCATAGTTTCAGGTAATGGATTACCATTACCATCTCTAAATCCTTCAATATTTAACTGACCGGTAAGTAAAGCATTAACCACTGCAGGTGGAAGCAATGATAAGTTATTTTGAAGAACGGTCTGTAATTGTGTATTTATAGCAGAAAAATTTGCTGAATTTACCGGTCTGATATAAAAGTTTTCAATGGATGATGAGATAGGTTCCTCAATACCGGGAATAACAGCTTTTACTTGAATAGCAAATTTAGCAGGTTGAGATCCGGGAACCCAAGTTCTTGAAAAAACTGTCTTTAAATCGTTAATGTTCAATTCGGCATTTGGGACTCTGTAATTTTTAACAATCCTATCATCCCGTTGTAATGCATTTTCATTTGATTCATTTTGACCAACGACATTTGCATTAATAAGATAATGAGCTCCCTGAGCGAGAAATTGATTCACTTCAGGTACCTGTGTCCATGAGGTAAAAATAGGCATTGAAAATTCCAACGGTTCCGTATCAACAGGAGTAAGAAGAGTAAGAGTCTGTGTGGGGTTCGTGAAACGCATTGAATACGGATAAGGATTTGCGTTCGTTAATAATACAGTTCCTGTCTCATTCCATAATGAAAGATAAAGTTGAAATTCTCCTGTCGGCTTTCCTTTTCGGCGGAGAGTTTGAATAATATCCATATTTTCATTATGGTAATCAATTTTAATATCGTTACCCAGATTTTGATTTGTAATAGTTCTGGAGCGGAATGTGCGTGTACGGAATTCTGCAATCTGAATGAAATTATTTGACCCAACATCTTTCCACAGCAATTCACCTTTCAGAACAACTTCAAGACCAATAGGAACAATGTTCAGAGTAAAGATGAGGTCCGAATTTATCAATTCTTGACCAATGATTATTGTGGAAAGGTCAATTTCCGGCAGGGGGTCTTTAACGGTCAATGTCATACTTACCGGCTGAGCATAAACCAAGCCCGACAAACTTAACAGCATTAACATTGTTATAAGCGCTCTCTTCATAGTATCCTCTTATATTTTATTTTAGTTATTTGTTCTCTTTCTACCAGGAAATTTTATTACCCAATACTCTTTTCTAAAAGATAAAAAATCCTTTTTGAAAAGTAAACATTCTCTTTTCCGTACACAAGCTATACAAGAAATATCGATTTGGATGTGCTGTAATACCATAAATGCTGATTAAGGTGAGAATAGTGCCCAAAATCACAAACCAGGGCCGATAGGATATTTTAACCTTTTACCAGACCTTTTTTAGTAAATATTTAAGGTAGATGATTTAAGTAACCTTTGGGTTATTTTTTTTTTCAATATTTAGGATTTCCTTGAAATAATTAAAAAAATTCGCTTAAATTAGATTTTAATTTAATAGAATACAAATTAAGGAGGGCACCTTAACTTGTTGAAAGTAGTAAAGAAACTAATACTTGTTTTACAGGTATTGTTT
>CAYTLQ010000245.1:0-5733 GCA_964438715.1 uncultured Ignavibacteriaceae bacterium | reverse complement strand
AGCCTGCATCGTAGGCTTCGGGGCATTAATGATCGCAGGCTGCGGTGGAGTAACTGAAGAACAACTGGCCCAGTTAGAAGCGAAGAAAAAAGAAGTAAAATCGCTTGAAATGCAAGCCAATGGATTACGCGAAGAAAAAGCTCGTCTCGAGAAGGAGATTGCTGATAAAGAAAAGAAACTGGTTGAATGCAACAAGCTGAAGCAGGAAACCCAGGCTAACCTTCAGAAAATTCAGAAATAAGCGAACGGAGAACAAAAATGAAAAAATTATTGATTGTATTTTTACTTGCTGTTTTCTCTCTCTCCGTCAGCGCTCAGGAAAAACCTGAATTGACGGTTGAGCAGTGGGAAAAAGAAATGCAGGCTAACACTGCAAAAATTGAAAGCTATCAAAAAGAAATTGAAGCTCTGCAGAACGATATTAACAACCTTAAAGCAAAATCTTCAAAATTACAGTCCTATGAAGATTGTATTGATGAAGTTTACGCTCTTGTTGGCGCAAAAAAAGCTCAGGTTGATGATTTCAGAAAAGCTGTAAGTGAACTTGAAGGTAAAATTCGTAGAAAAGAAGGTCCCAAAGCTGACCGTCAGAAAGACCTTGATGCTCTGAAAATGAATAAGATCAGCGCACTACCTGAATTTTATGACAGAGTACACAATCAGATGCAGAGAATGCTTGACGAGTGGGTTGAGGTAGTAAAAGAAGAAAAACCATCTGATATTATGTACACCGTTGTTAAAGGCGATTGCCTCTGGTACATTGCCCGTGACAAAAACCACTACGGTAACGGTTTCGCATGGCCAAAGATTTATCAGGCAAACAGAGATCAGATTAAAAATCCTGACCTGATTTATCCGAAACAAACATTCCGTATTCCACCTCTTACAACTGATGAGAAAGAGAAATACGAAATGTTAAGAAAGAATTACAAACCGGCTCCTGCAAAATAAGCAGAAATCGTTTTGTTGATTCTCCTGGTTTTCAATGCCCTTTGCCTTGCGGTGGAGGGCATTTTATTTTTAAATAAGTTGATAAATTATGCCGGAAATAGAGAAAAAACTGATTATTGATAATGTCGATATGTTGTCGTTTCTTGGTAGTAACGACGAAAACCTCAGAACGCTTGAAAACCGTACGAATGTTAGCTTGTTTGTTCGCGGTGAGCAATTTTTGATCAAGGGTAATGATGAAGAAGTCCGCACAGTAGAACGGGTGTTAAAAGAGATGGCATTTGTTCTGAACACGAACGGGAAACTCACTCAGACTGATGTTGAGACAATACTTAGCCTTACTGTGGAGGGCAGAGATAGTGTACAGGAAAGAGAGAATGATAGTGTCATTCTTTATACAAAGACTGATGCCATTAAAGCAAGAACCCCGGGACAAAGTTTATACATTCAACTTGCCAGAAAAAATGATATATGTTTTGCTATTGGGCCTGCAGGAACTGGAAAAACATATTTAGCTGTTGCACTTGCTGTTGCGGCTTTGAAGAAAGGACTCGTCCGGAAAATCGTTTTAGCCCGTCCCGCTGTAGAAGCAGGGGAAAGCCTTGGTTTTTTGCCGGGCGATTTTCGTGAGAAAATAGATCCGTATCTCCGCCCGCTTTACGATGCTCTTGATGAGATGATGCCGACCGAGAAGCTCAAAGGTTCTATTGAAAAAGGTGTTATCGAAATTGTTCCTCTTGCGTATATGCGTGGAAGAACACTGAATCATGCATTTGTAATTCTGGACGAAGCTCAGAACAGTACAGATACACAAATGAAGATGTTCCTTACGCGGCTTGGGGCTAATTCGAAGGCAATAATTACCGGCGATATTACACAGATTGATTTACCCTCAAAAACAGTTTCAGGTCTTGTGAAAGCACAGGAAATTCTAAAAGATATTGAGGGAGTCGCATTTATTTATTTTGAAAAATCTGATGTCGTGCGACATAAACTTGTAAAAGATATTATTGACGCATACGAAAAATTTAATAACAGAGATAACCGCTGAAAAGTACCGGGTTACTTAACCTTAACCAAACACCCAGTTACCTGTTATTAAGTGCGCTTTTTACTCTCGTTCCATAGCCTGTCGAGTTCACTGAATTCGGTTTCATGAACTTTTCTGTTATCCTTCGCAAGTTCGTCTTCAATAAAACGAAATCGTGTTTCGAATTTGGTTATAGTTTTACGAAGTGCATCTTCCGGATTGATTTTTATAAAGCGGGAATAATTTGTTAATGCAAATAATAAATCACCAAACTCTTCCTCCGCTTTCTCCATTTCATTTGCCGCAATCTCTGCTTCAAATTCAGAAAGTTCCTCTTTTACTTTGTTCCAGACATCTTCTTTATTCGTCCAGTCAAAACCTACCTTCGAGGCTTTATCCTGTATTCGGTAAGCACGAAGTAAGGCAGGCATGTGTTTCGGAATCCCCTCAAGAACTGAAGTTCTACCTTCATCCATTTTAATTTTTTCCCAATTCGCTTTAACCTCTTCAGCGGTCTGCGCGTTGACATCACCAAAAATATGCGGATGACGACGAATGAGTTTTTCCGAAATACCTTTAATAGCTTCTTCCAGAGTAAAATGACCCGATTCTTCAGCGATAATCGAATGGAATGCAAAGTGAAGCAATAGATCCCCAAGCTCCTTTTTTAGTTCATCATAATTCTGCTCATCTATGGCGTGAACTACTTCGTATGCTTCTTCAATTGTAGCAGCTTTTATGGAATCATTCGTTTGTACCCTGTCCCAGGGGCATTCTTTTCTAAGCCGATACATTATTGCAATAAATTCTGAAAATCTCTTTTCAATCTCCATCGTTTTCAAATGCCTCAAATTTTACAAGTAAAATCTTTATTTTAATATACTAAAATTGAAAGAAGAATCCGGTATGGCATTATTAAATTGCCATATTCACAACCCTGAAAGAAGGTAGTTACTGTGGAAAAACTGGTAATAGTATTTGTAGTACTTTTCAGTTCAATAATTTTATCTCAGCAAGGAAAGAGTATGATTGAAGAAAAATTAGAATCAATTGGTTTAAGTTTACCTGTGGTCCCGACTCCGTTAGCTTCATATATACCTGCAAATAAAGCGGGTGAATTTGTTTACACTTCCGGACAGTTACCAATGAAAAATGGTGTACTGGCATACGAAGGCAAGGTGGGTAAAGACATTTCGACTGAGCAAGCTACTCAGGCGGCAAGAATTTGTGCTTTAAATTGTTTAGCCGCAATTAAAAGCGTTATAGGATCGCTTGATAACATAGTTCAAATTGTAAAGTTAGTTGTGTTTGTTAACAGTGCTGAGGGATTCACCGGTCAACCGTTAGTTGCAAATGGCGCCTCCGATTTAATGCTGGAACTGTTTGGAGAAAACGGTAAACATGCCAGAAGCGCAGTAGGAGTTTCTGAATTGCCGAAAAATGCTGCCGTTGAAATTGAGATGATTGTAAGGGTTAAGTAGATAATAGAATCCCTCCTTTAATAGATGACGCAAAGTGCTAAAAAAAACAGAGTTATATTTCTCGACCTCATCAGGGCTTTTGCAGTTCTTATGATGGTTCAGGGGCACACAATAGATGTATTATTAGCGGCAGACTACCGCAATTTCGATTCTGTTTTTTATTCAGTGTGGTTTTTTAACCGTGGTATGACAGCCCCAATTTTTCTTTTTACTGCAGGAACTACATTTACATACCTATTCCGACTGCACAGGGAGCGGTTTCATGAAAATCCGAGAATGTGGAAAGGTGTAAAACGATTCTTTTTACTGATTTTCCTGGGATATTTACTTCGCTGGCCCACTCCCAAACTTATTGATTTTTCTGAAGTTGGTCCGGTACAATGGCAGGTGTTTTTTGCTGTAGATGTTCTTCATCTGATTGCATTTGGTGTTCTCTCTGCGCTTTTATTGCTCGGAGTATCAGAAATATTCGGGAGGAAAGACTTCTGGGTTTTTGGTATTTCTGCTTTTGTTAATGCTGCACTATATCCGATTTTTGAGACAATTTCCTGGAAAGACTTTCTGCATCCGGCATTGACAGGGTATTTTTACCGGGGTACTGGCTCAAATTTTCCACTGTTTCCATGGTTAGCGTATTTTTATTGTGGCGCGATTCTCGGGAGTTACCTTGCACGAAACCCGGGTGTATTCAAAACAACTAATTTTTCAAAAAGGTTGTTTTTTATTGCATTAGGATTTATCGTGGCTTCTATAATTGGCGATTTCATTGAAGTTTGGTTAACCGGAAAAAGTAATTATTGGACAACGAGTCCAAATCTTATTCTCGTCCGGTTAGGCTATGTAATACTTCTTAATTCTATATTTACTTACATTGCCCGTAATATTTCGACAATTCCGAAAATAATTATTCTCCTCGGAAGAAATACACTATTGATTTATGTTGTACATTTGGTAATTCTGTACGGCAGTCCATGGACATTGGGTGTAAATAATTTCTGGAACATGAAATTTTCCCCACTCGTTACAATTGCTCTTGCATTAGAAATGATTGCACTTATGATATACATGGTAATAATTACTAATAAATTGAATTTGAAAAGTAAACCTCTTGTAGCATCCTGATATGGCGAAACGATCAGCAAGTATTGACCCGGCTCCGGGTTTAGGAGACAAAGAAACTGAACAGGTTCTCCGCCCTTCTTCATTCGGAGATTTTATAGGACAAGCAAAAATTGTTGAGAATCTAAAAGTATTTATTGCGGCCGCAAAAAAACGGAAAGAAGCGCTCGATCATGTATTACTGACGGGACCTCCCGGTTTAGGTAAGACGACTCTGGCAAATATTATTGCAAACGAAATGGGGGTAAAAATAAAGGCAACATCCGGTCCTGTTCTTGAAAAACCCGGCGATTTGGCAGGAGTGCTTACTAATCTTGAAGAGCATAGTGTGCTCTTTATCGACGAAATTCATCGGTTGAGTCCGATAGTGGAGGAGTTTTTGTATTCAGCTATGGAAGATTATCGGATAGACATAATGATTGATAGCGGACCAAACGCGAGAACGGTACAAATTGCTTTACCAAAATATACCCTTATAGGAGCGACAACGCGTGCGGGTATGCTTACTTCTCCCTTGCGGGACAGGTTTGGAATTAAATTCAGATTAGACTATTATGATCAATCATTGTTAAAGAATATTATTACCCGCTCAGCGGGAATACTTAACTCACCAATTGAACCTGATGCCGCTTTGGAAATTGCAAAGCGCTCCCGTGGTACACCCAGAGTTGCCAACAGATTGTTACGCCGTACACGGGACTTTTCCGATTATGAAAATAAAAAAAGTATAGACCTTCAGGTTGCGAAAAAGGCTCTGAAAGCATTGGAAGTAGATGAATTCGGTTTGGATGAAATGGATAAGGAGATTATCCTCACAATAATTGAAAAATTTGGCGGCGGACCTGTTGGAATAAATGCTCTAGCTGTTGCGGTAAATGATGATCCGGGTACAATTGAAGAGGTTTATGAACCGTTCCTTATTCAGCAGGGATTCATCAACAGAACTCCGCGTGGCAGAGAAGCTACTGAGAACGCCTATCGCCATTTTGGTAAGTCAAGAATAAACCCAACTACAACATCATTATTTGATTAACTATGATTAAAATTGATTCAATAACAATTGGCGGTGGCAATCCGTTTGTGCTAATTGCAGGACCATGTGTCGTTGAAAGTGAAACACTTATAATGAACACCGCAGAGGCAGTATTACGG
>CAYTLQ010000244.1:0-20583 GCA_964438715.1 uncultured Ignavibacteriaceae bacterium | reverse complement strand
ACACAGCGGTATCTAAAGGATTGGCATCGGCGGTTGCTGCAGGGAGTCTGTTCGTTTATCATGGTCCACGGCGAGCTGTCCTGATTAGTTTTCCTGGTCGTGATGAACTAATAGAGATTTTTAGCAATGAGAGGTAATATCATTATAGCCCTTAACCATCCGGCTCATTATCATCTTTTCAAGAATCTTTATGCAAAGTTTACAGAGGTTGGTTATAGTGTCAAATATTTTATTAAAAATAAGGAAATTCTTGAAAATTTATTGCAGACAGAAAAAGTAAAATACTTTAAGTACTCAGTCATACATCTATCGAAAAATACTAAATTCAAGATTGTTGTATCAGGATTGATAGAATTACTAATTCAGGACATAACTCTATTTCTGGTATGCCTTATTAATCGTCCGGTTGCATTGCTTGGTACAGATATTGCAATAACTCATGTAGGATGGCTGCTTAGGATCAGATCCTTTGTGTTTAATGAAGATGATTTTGAGGTTAATCGTTCATTTTGCAAATTTTCTTATCCATTTGCATATCATATTGTTTCACCAAATGTTTGTGATGTAGGAAAGTATCAATATAAAAAGATAGGCTATGATGGATATCAAAAATTAGCTTATCTTCATCCATCCAGATTTAAGCCTAATCGATCAATAGTAACTCAATATCTGGGGGATGGAAAATACTTTTTTATACGACTTGTGAGTCTGTCAGCTGGTCATGACATTGAGAAAGATCATAAAGGGCTAAATTATGCGGATCTTACGAGGTTAATTTCATTATTAGAACCAAATGGAAAAGTTGTATTATCCTCAGAAAAACCGGTGCCTGAGGAATTTCAACAATATTTAATAAGGTTCCCTATAAACTTAATTCACCATTTTATGTGTTATTGTAGTTTGTTTATCTCTGACAGTCAGAGTATGACCGTTGAGGCCAGTATTTTGGGAGTGCCAAATATAAGAGTAAATACTTTCGTGGGGAAAATATCTGTTTTAGAGGAGCTTGAAAAAAAGTACGAATTAACTTTCGGTATCCATCCGGATGACAAGGAAACTTTAATAAGGAAGGTAAGAGAGTATATTGATAACCCAGAGTTACAGACTTCCTTTAAATTTAGACAGGAAAAAATGCTGGGCGATAAAATAGATGTGACATCATTTTTTTTTGATCTGGTTGCAGGAAAAAGTAAGTGAAAAGGAAGATAATATCAATTGTTGGCGCCAGACCACAATTTATTAAGTTAGCCCCGCTGTCGTCTGTTCTTAGGAAAGAATTTAAGGAAATTGTTGTACACACTGGCCAACATTATGATTATAATATGAGTCAGTCCTTTTTTGAAGATTTGGAAATTCCATATCCTGATTATTTTTTAGAAGTGGGCTCGGGTAATCACGGGGTGCAAACGGGTGAAATGCTTATAAAAATTGAGCAAGTATTGTTGAAGGAAAAACCAGACTTGGTAATTGTGTTTGGTGATACAAATTCAACTTTGGCAGGTGCACTTGCAGCTTCAAAACAGTTAGTTAAAACAATTCACATCGAAGCAGGCTTAAGAAGTTTCAATAAGGTTATGCCCGAGGAAATTAACAGAGTTGTCGCAGATCATGTGTCGGATTTATTATTTGCGCCGACTCACACTGCGATGGCAAATCTCGAGGCAGAAAATTTGTTGCATAAATCGTATAACACCGGTGATATTATGGTGGATTCATTAAATCGTGCAGTTGAACGATCTAAACTATCCAACATTATCGATAAATTATCACTTAACAATACCGATTTTTATTTACTCACTCTGCACCGCCCTTATAATGTTGATAATTCTTCCACTCTTGCAGGGATATTAACAGAGTTAGGGAAAATTAGTGTAAAGATAATTTTTCCTACACATCCACGCACAATGAAAATAATTACTGATAATAATATTCAAATTCCGTTTAATGTACTTACAATTGAACCGGCAGGTTATTTCGACTTTATTGCATTACAAAAGCATAGTCAGAAAATAATTACTGATTCCGGGGGAGTTCAAAAAGAATCTTACATCTTACAGAAGCCCTGTATAACATTACGATCTGAAACAGAGTGGATTGAAACCGTTAGTTCTGGTTGGAATCTCTTGATTAATCCGGTTGAAGAAATTGATTATTCAAAAAAAATAGAAGAATTTTGGCCTGTTACAAAACATCAAATGCTTTTTGGTGAGAATGTAGCTTATCGTATGTTTGAAATAATAAAAAATGGTGGTCTTTAAGGATGAATATTTTACCTTATGAATACAAGGCAAATAAAGTATGTACGCGATGCATTATGGACGATACAGTTCCTGGTATTCAATTTGATGAAAAAGGGGAATGCACTTTTTGTAAAATTCATGACGAATTGGAGGCAAAATATCCACTAAATGAAGAATCTACTAAAAAACTACATGATATTGTTAAGAAGATAAAAGAAGATGGCAAAGGTAAAAAATATGATTGTATAGTTGGTGTCAGTGGAGGTCGAGATAGTACATACACCTTATATAATACCGTTAAACTTGGTCTAAGGCCGTTAGCAGTTCACTTTGATAATGGCTGGAATTCTGAAATAGCTGTACAGAATATCGAAAATGCTTGCAAAAAATTAAATGTTGATTTACACACTCATGTTGCAGACTGGGAGGAGTTCAAAGACCTACAAAGGTCTTTTTTGTTTGCATCGGTACCAGACGCAGAAATTCCAACCGACTGGGTAATCGCATCAATTCTTTTTACTGAGGCTGTTCAAAATAATGTGAGTTATTCAATAGTTGGATCATCATTCAGAACAGAAGGAACTACTCCCTTAAGTTGGACATATCAGGATGGAAGATACTTACGCGATATTCACGATCGATTCGGCAAAGTTAAATTCAAAAGTTTTCCAAATGTAACATTGTTTAGTTTTCTTTATTATTCCTTTTTTAAGCGGATTTCACATATACGCCTTTTATATTACTTGCCATATAACGAAGATGAGGTCTTAAAATTATTAAGAAACGAACTTGGCTGGAGAGATTATGGTGATAAACATCACGAATCGAAATACACAGCTTTTTTTCAATCTTATTTATTAACAAGAAAATTTAATATTGATAAGAGAAAATTGCATTACTCGGCAAAAATCAGAACACATCAGATTACGAGAGAAAATGCACTTGAAATTATCCAACAAGATCCCTTTACGGGAGGTGCTGAATTAATTGAGTACTGCTTAAAAAAATTAGAATTGTCTGAAAGTGAATTCAAAAATATAATGAATGCTCCAATAAAATCATTTTTGGACTATAATTCTTATTATCATCTTATTAAGAGATTGCATTTGCCTGTACGATGGGGTCATAAAATTGGGGTCATTCCTGATACGATTTACAAAAAGTATTTCAGTTTCAACTATGAAAAAAAGTAAAATTTACTTTTTCACAAATGATGTAGAGACAACTTCCATTCTGAATAATAACTTGAGCCCTAAGACCGGAGAAAAGGTATTTAAAGAAGGGATGCCCTTGTTACTTGACCTATACAACAAATATAATATCAAGGCGACATTTTTTTTTAATGGGGACA
This sequence comes from uncultured Ignavibacteriaceae bacterium, assembly GCA_964438715.1. Classification (GTDB taxonomy): domain Bacteria; phylum Bacteroidota; class Ignavibacteria; order Ignavibacteriales; family Ignavibacteriaceae; genus CAYTLQ01. The sequence goes on along the minus strand of CAYTLQ010000244.1, from coordinate 16,992 downwards.
TAGTTTCGCTTTTCCCTGATGTGGTTAAAATGATCCTTCCATTTGGTCATGAGGTGGCTTCTCATGGATTAACCCACGAAGTTGAAAAAGCATTTGATCTGATGACATATGAAGAACAAGTTATGCACTTAGATAAATCAAAAAAAATGCTCGAAGATATTAGTGGAAATAGGGTTGTAACTTTTAGGGCACCGGCATTAAGGGTCAACGAATTTACTGTTGCGGCTTTAGAAAGTACAGGTTTTATGATAGATAGTTCAATAGCGTCACAAAGGTTTGATATGTTCCTATCATTTGGTTCATTGAAAAAGTTAAATCGGTTCTTTGCTCCACGATTACCTTACAGAACTTCAAAGACTAATCTTGCTAAAAGAGGCACAAGTAATATTGTTGAAATTCCTATTTCTTCTATGTTGCTTCCTTATATTGGTACAACATTAAGAATTCTACCCACTGCTACATCATTTTTAGGCAAGTTGCTAGAATTTGAAAATAAAATTACCGGTAATCCAATAAACTTCCTCACCCACCCAAACGAGTTCATAACCGAAGAACGAGATTCTTCAACCATCAATAGACGCAGCAAAAATTTACTTAGTTACTTTTTAGGTGATATCATTAGACGGAAACTCAAACTAAAAAATTTGGGTAAACAAGCAATCTCTTTATTAGAAAAAGAGATAATTTATTTTAAGTCAGCAGGATATGATTTTATCACACTTAAAGATTTCGTAAATCATTACTTTAATGCTATCAATGACTTTCAAAAATAAAATATTACCCAAAAAACCTATTCCATATTGGGAAGCAAGAAGTTTTAAGAAACAACTTGAGGAATCAAGTTCTAGACGCGAACTCTCTAAAATAGGTTTTGGACTTCGAAAATTGAAGATATTTATATTAACATGGCTGGCGTACTTTTGTCCAATAGCAAAGCTAAGAGTAATCCTAAATAAATGGAAAGGGGTTAATATTGGTGAACGCGTTTTTATAGGTCCAGCGTGTATACTTGAATTATCCTACCCAGAGTATATTTATATAGAGGATGATGCTGGATTAGCCGGTGGAGTTCAAATAATAACACATACAAATCCCAATAAACATTTTAGTCACATTTTTGAATCTTCTGTTTCTCCCGTTGTTATCAAAAAGGGTGCATGGCTCACGATTCGAACTACAATTTTACCAGGCATTACGATTGGAAGTTATTCAGTTATAAGTTGTGGGTCTGTTGTAACACGCGACATTCCTGATTATACGATTGCAGTAGGTAATCCTGCTAGGGTCGTTTCAAAGTTACCAAAAGTTGAATAATTTTTTAACATTATTTAAAGGATAAAAAATATGGATAAGTTTATAGAAATTTTTGCTGAAGCTATTGAATTGGATAAGTCAGAGGTAAAACCTGATTCTAAAATAGATTCATTTTCAACATTAGATTCCTTAGGAATAGTAACTCTAATTGCTATGATAAATGAACATTATAATAAAGCGATCAAAGCTGAACAAATTAAATCTGCAGAGACGGTTAGTGATCTCTACAAATTAATTACAAATGATTTATGATGCAAAAAGTATTCAATTCTATAAAAATTAATAGTATTGCAGCTTGTGTTCCTTCTACTGCTATAAGTGTTGATGCGTTTGTGGAACAATTTGGGGAGCAAGAAATTGAAAAAATTAAAAAACTAACAGGTATTGAAAGAATTAGAATCGCGAGCGAGGGAATTTGTGCATCTGATTTGTGTGAACGCGCTGCTAGAGAATTAATTGATAATGGATTCCTTGATGTAAAAAGGGTTGACGGAATTATTTTTATAAGTCAAACTCCGGATTATATTTTACCTACTACTAGTTTGGTTTTACAGTCAAAATTAGGAATCTCAACTTCAACAGTTGCTTTTGATATTTCCTACGGATGTTCGGCTTATATTTACGGATTATTTCAGGCCTCTTTGTTGATTAATTCTGGATTTTGTGAATATGTACTGCTATTCTGCGGTGACAAAATTACACCCTTTATTAATAATAGGGATCGATCAATAAAATTATTATTCGGAGATGGCGGTAGTGCAACAGTTATTGAAAAAGGAAATGATGAGATCGCATTTGATTTTTATTCTGATGGCTCAGGGGGCAATAAACTTATTATTCCGGCAGGCGGTTGCAGACTTCCAAGAAATTCCGAAACAAATGTTATTTCTGAAAGAGAGAACGGTAATTGGCGTTCTGACGAAAACCTCTTTATGGATGGTGGAGAGATTATGAATTTTGCTTTGAATGTGGTCCCGAAATCGGTAAAGCAGGTGGCAAAAAATATCAATTGGGAGATTTCTGATGTCGATATATTCGGATTCCATCAGGCAAATGCATTTATGCTAAAATATATTGCTAAGATAATGAAAGTTCCGTTGGATAAAGTTCCTATTTCTATGAGAGACTTTGGCAATACTGGTCCTGCCTCCATACCACTAATGTTAACTGAAGAGTTTGAAAAACTCAGAGATTTTAATCGGCTAAAGAAGGTAATTCTCTCGGGCTTTGGGGTTGGTTTATCTTGTGCATCCTCGGCACTAACTTTACAAAACACAAACTTCATCAAAACAGTTGAATACTAAGATGGTTAAATTTGATTTTCGTGGTAAAAACTTCTTAGTAACTGGTGCAACTTCGGGAATTGGACATCAGGTCGTTATTGATATTCAAGATGCTGGAGGTAATGTTTTTGGAATTGGGCGAAACAAACTAATTTTGGAAGAAATGAAAAATCTTTATAAAGATAAATTTGCTTTTGCCAGTGTAGATTTAAAAGATTTAAATAAAATTGAAAATTTTAATGAATTATTCATCAATTTTTCGCATTTTGATGGAATTGTACATGCGGCAGGTATCAATAAATTAACCCCATTAAGAGTTGCCAGTTTAGAGGCTTGCCAAGAAATAATAAATACAAATGTAATTTCTTTTTATTTTTTGATTAAATCTTTGGTGAAGAAAGGTAAGTTGAATGAAGGGAGTTCAATTATTTTTTTATCATCAGTGGCGGCCATCAAATCTAACAGGGCTTTGTCCTTTTATGCCGCTTCTAAAGGTGCAATTAACAGTCTAGCCATTTCACTTTCACTTGAACTTGCACCCAAAAAAATACGATGTAATATAATTAGCCCAGGTTGGGTTCGAACACAAATGTCAGAAAGAATGGAGGGGGTACTACCTGGAGGACTCACAGAAATTGAAAAAGCACATCCATTAGGTATTGGTGAGCCCAAAGACATATCATCAATGGTATTGTATCTATTAAGTAATGCGTCAAAGTGGGTGACGGGGAGTAACTTTATCATTGATGGCGGTTATCATATTACATAATTTTTTATCTAACATCATCAAAATGGATAATTTATTTTAAAAAGTTTTCGTCAATTGAATTTTATATAAATTTAGATAGGTGACTTTAATTGTATTACCATCGTATTTATTTTACAGAATCAATTGAATCCAGCAAGAGGGAAGCACTCGAAAAACTTTTTTATTTTAATCCCAATCAACATTTGTATATCAAAAATATAGAAAAAACAGTAGAAGACTGTGGTCACATAAGAATCTTAGAAGAATCTGGAAAATTGCTACTTAGGTCGTCCAATGTAAAAAACGAAAAATCACTTTTTGTATTAGATGCTCAGCATGAAAATTCTGAATTAATCGGTGTTGCACTTTATCATCCTGAAATTGAACAAATTGTAATATCGCATATAGCAATTGACCCAATTTGTTCATGCAAGGGAGATTTATCTAACCAAATCATAACGATAAGGATAATTGAAAGGTTAAGGATTGAGGCATTACAGTTGGGTTTTGGAAAAATTAAGCTGCCTTATCGTAATATTTATTTAAATACAAAGTATAGACTGACAAGTATAATTGAATAATAATTTGTTTTTACTTAGTTGTGGAACTTTAAAAACTTTTAGCCTGTAAAATTTATACAAATTCATAGAAAAATGAGCTAAAGCGATCTCAAAAATAATAAACATAGTTAACATTAGTATTTAAAGGATATGATGGTCATGATCCCCAGTAGTATTGCAGAAATCATTAACTCAATTTTAATTAAAAATAATAAAGTATCAATAACTAATTTCGATGAAAGTATGCATCTTCGGAATCAATTGGGCTTTGATTCTTTAGATTTGGCGGAATTAACTGTTCGGATTGAAAATGAATTCGGAATTGATATTTTTGAGGACGGTATTGTAGAAACAATAGGTGAAATTTTGGAAAAGCTGGAAAAGAGATGAAGGCTTTTTTTTCAGATTTTGGTCAGCCTCCTATTAGTTATACTGATCTAATAAATGATATCAATAATAGGAATAGTTATCCCGAAGTTATCAATCATAAAACTTATTATGATATTTTTAGGGATTTAATAATTTCATTGATTTCAGGTAATAGTATAGTTGTCCTTGATAGTGATTTATCTGACTTAGAAATAGAATCACTTGGATTTTCTAAAAATGATCTTAATAAGCGAATCGTTATCGACTCTCTTAATTTATTAGACGAGAATGATTTGTTTAAAAGATTAACAAAAAATAATAACTGGGAACTGACACTTTTTACTTCAGGAACAACAGGGAAACCAAAGCGTATTACTCATTCGTTCAAGACGATTACTAAGGCTGTAAAGATATCAAATGAAAACTCGAATGATGTTTGGGGGTTTGCGTATAATCCTACTCACATCGCCGGCATTCAGGTCTTTTTCCAAGCATTACTAAATTTTAACCATATCGTCCGATTATTTATGTTATCAAAGGAAAGTATCTTTGATGCCATCGAAAAAAATATGATAACTAATATTTCAGCTACACCTACTTTTTACCGTCTTTTGTTAGATGTAAAAAAATCATTTCAGACAGTGAAAAGAATTACCTCCGGAGGAGAAAAATTTGATGAGTCTTTAAGGTATCCCCTTTTAAGGATGTTTCCTAATGCTAAAATTCTTAATGTTTATGCTTCAACTGAAATAGGTACACTCTTTGCTTCAGAGGGTGACATTTTTATTGTTAAGGAAAATCTTAAGCACCTTGTGAAAATTGAGAACGATGAACTTTATATATCTGGCGAAATGACCGGTAAATCAAATGACATTGAAATTGTAAATGGCTGGTTCAAAACTGGTGATAGGGTTGAGGTAATTTCGAGCGACCCAATTAGAATTCGATTCATTGGTCGAGTAAATGAGTCGATAAATGTTGGTGGTTATAAAGTTTATCCTACTGAAGTTGAGGAGTGCATTAATTCTATTCCTGGTGTTAGAAGATCATTAGTTTATAGTAAAAAAAACTCAGTTTTAGGAAATGTAATTTTGTGTGATATAGAACTTGAAGATTCAACTATAACTGAAAAGATAGTATATGATTATTTGAAAGAGAGACTACAATCATATAAGATCCCAAGAATATTGAATTTTGTTCAACAAATTGGATTAACCAGAACAGGTAAAATTTCAAGAAAATGAAAAATGTTTTACTGACAGGTATTTCAAAAGGCCTGGGTATTGAAACTGCGAGATTGCTTTTAGAAAAAGGTTACATTGTTTATGGAATTAGTAGAAGCGAAACCAATGAACTACTCAGACTGAAAGAGATATTTCCTCAAAATCTTAAAACTATTAAATATGATCTTTCTGATGCTAAAAGTGTTAAATCGGTGATCTTTGATCAATTTTTATCCTTAAATGTGCCCTTAAATGCATATATTAATAATGCTGCTATGGCTTATGATGATATTATAACTAACGCAAATTATGATAGTCTTAAACACTCATTTGATGTGAATTTTTTTACACCTGTAATGATGACAAAATATACTATCAGAAATATGATTTTTCACAATATTGCTGGTTCAATTGTCCACATTTCCTCTATAAGTGTTCATACAGGTTATAAGGGACTTTCTATGTATGCTGCTTCGAAAGGCGCCCTTGAAGCCTTCTCAAAAAATACTGCCAGAGAATGGGGTGCTAGAAAAATTCGTTCAAACTGCCTTGTCGCCGGTTTCATGGAAACAGAAATGTCCTCATCCCTTTCAGAGGAACAAAAAGATCGGATTTATAAAAGAACTTGCTTAAAAGCTCCTGTATCAAAAAGTTCTGTTGCTTCTATGACCGAGTTTCTTATTTCTGATGAAGCTTCATCTGTCACCGGTCAGAGTATTTTTGTTGACAATGGAACAATTTAGTCTTAGTTATCTATATACCCATTATGAATTTAAAGCAATAAGCTAAAATCAAATTTCTTCTGCCTGTAAAAAGTATTTACAAAATGTTGTGTCATAAGATTGGCGTTCCAATCTTGAGATTAAATATTTTTATTATTCTTCTTTTTTGCTAATTATACAATAATATTCCTTCAATTAGATGATTAGTTATATTTAGATTATTAATTTCGTCACAATTTCCAATGGAAAGCTGGGGAGAGAGTAGTTAAATTTTTGATAGATGCTTATAACAATAGTTAATTTAATTACACCTGTTCTTTACGAATTATCATACCTGTTCCTGCAAGAAAAATTAGTAAACCATTTGTTGTGAGATCTTTAGAAAATTGTGATAAAGTAAGTGCATAAAGTGTTAGTAAAAAAATATTTTTTGAAATTTTGAAATTATTGTACATCCCCATAATTATTGTTGTAAAAATGAGTGTCCCTCCCAAGATCCCGAGTTCACAAAAGGCTTCAAGAAAAATATTATGTGGATAGACAATAAATGTACTATTCTCTTCTGCAAATCCCCCATAACCTACACCCCATACGGGGTTTTCTTTTATTTGCAAAACCGCACGGGTATAAAGAAAAATTCTTGCATTAATTGCTCCATCCTTATTTTGATAATTTAATAACTCCATATTGTTGAATCTCTCCGTGGGTACAGTAGAAACATATTGATCGGTATAGATTACTGCGAGTAATGTAATCATCACAGATATGATAACAGTAATATTTTTTATTTTTGCGAGATCAGTTTTAGAGTGTAATACAATTGTCACTATTAAACATACTGTTAATCCAAGAACGGATGCCCGAAGAGCAGTAAGATATGAAGCGTAGGCAGTAACTGATAAAAGAGCTCCATTCACAAAAAGATTTCGAATAGAAGTTGTCCGATAAAGAAAAAATAGTATTATCAGGTAACATATACCCAGAATTCGTCCCACCGTTACATGACTTAATCTATCTGGTGAAAATGAATATAAAGTTGAATGATCAAACGGATAGAAAAAAATCACAATGAAGGAAAAAAATACTCCCGTAATTACACTTCCAAAATAAAGGACTGATATTCTCAATTCACTATTTGTTCGTAATAGAAAACCTCCCACCATAAGTAAAGGGAAATTAAAAAAAATCATATTTAGTGTTTTTGCAAGACCATGGGAATAATTTTTAGAATAAAACAGTGTAAGTGCTGGAAATATGACAAGTGTGATTAGAATGAAGAAAAAATTCCGAAAATTAATACTATTAAAAATTATAGTAATCTTTTCACCTCTATGTTTAATATAGGTGAGAAGTATAGTAATGAAAATAATTAAAAATATCGTTTTTATGATATAGGATGATGTTGTATAATTGGAAATTTGGTTTCCAAAAAGAAGTATTGCAATTCCAATTAGTAATAAAGCCTCATATAAGGCAGATTTAAAGTCTTTTTTAAGTATATCTTTCAGCATAACTTGTAAAATTAATAAAATATTCGGATGAAGTTAAAATCGCTCTTGAATTTAGATTGGTTAATCTTGATAACCATATTCCTCATTTCTGACGTAATAGCACAGGATGTTTTCTTACGATATAACCATCCGGTTCACGAATTCCTTGGACGCTTAGATGCAAAGGGATTGGTGGTTTTTAGCACAGAGGTAAAACCCATAACTCGACGACAGGCTGCTGCAATTTTGAAGGAACTTGAACAAAAAACAGATCAATTAAATTCTCTTGAGTTTCAGGAATACCTTTTTTTTCGCTCTGAGTTCGCAAATGAATTAGGAGTAGCAGAGAAAGGGGGAAAGATTGAATGGAACCATTTCGATAATGATTCAATTGGATACAGGGAGCGCCCATTTCTTTATAAATTTACCGATGAGCAGTTTTCACTTCGTCTTAACCCAATATTGGGTTATGGACAAACCTATGTTGATGGTGAAATGAACAGGATTCGCTACTCCGGGGCGAACATATACGGTTATGCAGATGATTGGCTTGGCGCGTCATTTGAATATGTTGATTATGGAGAGCTGGGCAATAAGTTTGATCCTCAAAAAAAATTCTCTCCTGAAACAGGTGCGTATATCAACAATGTTGTTGGAAACAATTATGATCACAGTGATATCAAAGGCAACATAACATTTTCCTGGAAATGGGGATATGTTTCAATAATAAAAGATTATCAGACATGGGGACATGGTGAGTTTGGTAATGTCATTTTATCGAATAAAGCTCCTTCATTTACTCAGCTTCGACTTTTTTTAAATCCGGTAAAGTGGTTTAGATTTTATTACTATCAGGGGTGGGTTAATTCACAAATTAAAGATTCTTCTAATATTTATTACAGTCATACTGAAAGCCCAATATCAGATGCATTTATTCCGTTTCGTGATAAATTTATTGTTTCAAACCTTGCAAGTTTTTCTGTTATTCCGGAAATAGATATATCTTTAGGTAACGCATTTGTGTATGGCCCTAATTTTCGTATCGAAACATTAATGCCTATAATGTACTATAAGGCGTTGGATCATAATACCGGAAGAATAGAAGGGGATGACGGTAATGGAATGATTTTTCTCGATTATAAGATAAAATATCCGTTGAGAAGTGTTTCTTATCTTTCAGTTTATATTGATGTCTTAAACCTTCGTGATTTATTGAGAGGACGCACAGATAACCAATGTTTTGCTTTCACTTTGGGGACAAAAAGATATGATTTGTTTATCGAAAACCTTGATTTAATTATTGAGTACACCAGAGCAAATCCCTGGGTGTATGAAAACAGGAATCAGCTTACCGATTACAAACATCTGAATTACCACTTAGGTCATTGGATAGGACAAAATGCCGATCAGGTAAGGGTTCAGTTGAATTATTCTCACTTGAGGGGCTTGAAGTATAAGTTGTATTTTGAAAGAATACGAAAAGGTATTGAGGCGGATATTTCCAAGGCTTATGAACCCGAGAAATATGGAGTTGTCAATTTTCTAGACGGCCCCGTTAGGAAAGATATTCGATATGGATTTGATGTGAGTTATGAGTGGATTTATGATCTCAAAGCACGATTCTTTTTTGAATTATCAGATATTACCGATGAGGATCCCTTACGAACTCCGGAATTTTTAAGAGGGAAGGTCGTAACGACCGGAGTACAAATAAGTTACGGAATCTAAATAATTTTTTCGTTTAATAACTATTTACTTCTGGCCCTCTTTATGATAATATTATACATCGCTTTAAGGAAATATAAGGTATCCGTCAGGAATGGCGATTTTTCGTAGGCATCAAGATATTTTTTCTCAGAAGCCATTATTTCCTCAAGAGTTTCAGGCATATCTACATAATAAGGTGGCACCAAACCAGGTTTATGCTTGATTCTCCGTTCTCTGAGTTCTTCAGTGTATAAACTGAGGTAGTGACTACTTAGGGGTCTCACACCTACAAGTTTTAATTCCCCTTTAAATAAATTGATGAGCATAGGAAGTTCATCAATCCACAATTTTCTGAACACCCGTCCCCAGCTTGTTACACGAAAATCATCTTTAAATTTACCCCCGGCATCTAAATCATTTTTTGAATAAATATATTGCTGTAAATATTCAGAATAAGGGTGCATGGTGCGTAATTTATAAACATTAATAATTTTTCCGTGTTGCCCGACTCTTTTCATACTGAATATGGCGCCATAAGAAGGATTGGGATCGAAAACTGGTAATTTCACTTTTCGTGCAACAAAATAAAGCCGGTTTTTTATTTCCTGATATTCTACTATCTCAAAACCGCACGAGACCAATCGTCCAAGAGTTTCCGGCAAAGAAAGTGATCGGTTTTCTCCTCTGGTAATTATAAAATACAGTTTACGAGTAAGTTTCGTTTTTGGGAAAACCCGCTTTACGAGAAAATCAAGGGAGTAATATATATAATTAAAAATGTTAGGTTTCTCACCTAAAATTCTCCGACGGCGTTCATCAATTGTCTCAACATTTCCAATGAATAAACCATCAAAAGGTAGTTTTTCATTTACTGCCTCGAAAAACTTATTAAGATAGCGAATATCATTTATCTTTTTAATATTGACAATATTTTCCAGATCTTCCTCGTCAATACTCACAATATTAAATCGTGAGGATGTTTCAATTACCTTGGTTTTTTTCGATTCATAATCAACATGTTTCGCAAAAAAATCAAGGGCTTCATTGGGGACAAGACTACGAAGATTATCTCTTATCAAGTTTTTCTCCTGAGGATCGAATGATGATAAGGTCTTCGCCTGAGATACATGAAATAATTTCATTACTTAAAAAACTCTAATAAAATTGTTATAACCACACATGCAAAGTAAATAAATCAATCACGCCCATTAGTGACAATAATCAAAGATGAGAGAATGGTCACACACTAAAAATTTAGGAAATTGAATAATCACCTGATTAAAATTAATCAATTTTTACTAAATATTAGATTATTTATTTATGAATCAAATTAGCTGTCTCATTTCGAGACGACGAATTAAAAGAGATAACCTAGTTACGAGTGATTATTTTGTGATCTATAGATTCTTTGACTTTGACTATAAATTTCTCTGTTAATGTAATAAGTATTGTACTATTACGACTCCTTCAGGCATATTCTCACCCGATAATAAGAAATAGGGTTTTCAATTTTAAGTTCTGATTTGCATTATTTGTATTACCTCTAATAACAGAGAAGTATCTCTGCATTTCCAGAATAAACTTCATCATTTTCAGATATTATTTATATTCATCCACAAGCAATATTTTCTTTATTTGCTTTTTCCTTAATATGAAGTAAATCCGATAGAATGTTAATTTATCCTGTGACAATGTTCCATTAAAATTGCGGGAGTAGCACATTTTTCTGATTAAACGGTATAAATTTCTTATTTTTCCGGAAATCGATAGTTAAGTTGATGAATACGATTCTCATAGTTGATGATGATCCCAAATTGAGGGATATGCTTCGCAAATTTCTTGAGCTGAATAATTATACGGTGGTTACTGCCCACGATGGGATTTCCGGACTAGAGACAGCGAGTCGTATAATGCCTGATGTTATCATTTCAGATATAATGATGCCGGGTATGGATGGATACAAACTTAAAAACTCTTTAACGAAGCATCCGGAGTTTGCAACTATTCCGTTTATATTTCTGACATCTATGAAAGATTATAAAAACATTCGCAAAGGTATGGAGCTTGGGGCAGATGACTATCTGGCAAAACCCTTTAATCTCAATGATGTTCTTCGCTCTATTACTCGTCAGTTGGAAAAACGCAGAACTTTATTGAAGGAATTTGAAAAAAAATTTCGGAAGAATCCTAAAAAAGAAATTGATCAAACTGAGCATATATTAATAAGAGATAAAGGAAATCCACGGTTTATTAAAATCTCCAATATTCTTTGTATTTCAGCTGAAGAAAAATATTCCCGAATTGTTCTTTTGGGTAATGAAAAATTAATTGTTTCTATTTCGTTAAAGCAATGGGAAGAAATGTTACCGGTGAATATGTTCTTAAGAATTCATCGTTCAACAATTATTAATATTACCTTTATTGAAAAGGTAGAAAAATGGTTAAAACGCCGTTACAGGGTACGACTTAAGGGGGTTAATGAACCACTTGAAATCAGCAGACGATATTATTCGAAAATGACAGAATTTTTTGCGGGTTAGTTTTTATTTAAGTTATATGATTAATAATTTTTACAGCATAATTTCGTGTGTAATTCTTATATAATCATTTGTTTGTTATTTCGAAAACTCTACCCGCTTACTCCAATTTTTGTTCCGCTTATCGGAATGTATTTTTAGTAATGAGTTTTGGTTTATATAATTAGTTGATTCAAATTCAATATTTCCGGGAAATTATTCTGATTGTACATTAAAATGCTGAGAAATTTGTAAACCAGTAAGTCTAAACAATTGATGAGAGATTTAGTAACCGGATATTTATTTTTTTATATAAAAACCATTAAATAAAAAATAATAGAGACATTCAGGATAAATTAAATGGATAAAACATTCCTAAAAAAAACAATTTCACATTTTGCTGCCCGAATTATGACTGAGGCTGCCGAAAATAAGGCAAGGGAATTGGGGCTAACCATAAGTGTATGTATTCTTGATGAAAGCGGAATTCAGAAATCATTCAGCAGAATGGATGGAGCTCCACTGATTTCAGTGACTGCTTCGGTAAAAAAAGCATTTACGGCGGCGGGTTTTGGACTCCCAACCGGGGAGGCGTGGTATAACTTTATTAAAGATGACCCGATACTTTCTCAAGGGGCCAATCAACTTGATAATTTCATTCTACTGGGAGGCGGATTTCCAGTTATGTACAATGGTAAGATTGTGGGGGCAATCGGAGTAAGTGGTGGACATTATAAACAAGATGAGCAGTGCGCATTAGCTGCATTGCAGGCTTTCGATGAGATAGAGTAATGCAACGGCTTTCAACACTCGAGTTTATTAATACTCTTGGTAATTTCTCCGTGAAATGTCTTCAGGCGAAAACTTTCGAAGACATTGCTATTATTGTTGAAAGTACCTTAGACGAGTTGATTCCTGTAGATAATACAGGATTGTATCTTTACAATGAAGCAAAAAATAAATTAGAATTGCTCGTTGCAAAAGGCTTTACTGCAGAAGAAAAAAAACTCGCTGAAGATACCGCTATGGACAGGCATCCCGGTGAGGTATTCAGAAAAAGGATTGTGTTACATGTTCCTGATGTTGAGAATGATGATCATCACCTAACCCAGGACAGTCCACGCTCCTTTAAAGTTCGTTCGAGGTTATACATACCTGTTATAAGTCCTACCGGTTGTGTTGGCGCCTTCGGTGTAGTTTCACATCACAAAAATCGCTTCAGTGGGGAAGATATTGCAGCATTTAAATTTATTTGTGACCATGCTGGTATTGCTTATAGCAGAATCATAGAAGAAAATAAGAAAAAAGAACTAGAAGCTGAACTTTTACTTAAGCAGAGAGCAATTTCTGCAAGCAGGGATGGTATTATTATTACGGATCCAACACAACCGGATAATCCAATTATTTATGTCAATAAAGCCTTCGAAGATATTACCGGTTACAGTTTCGAGGAAGTTAAAGGAAGGAATTGCCGGTTTCTTCATGGTAAGTACAGTAATCAAACCGGACTTGACAGACTTCGGGAAGCTATAAAGAATGAACAAGGTTGTTTAGTAGTTTTACGAAATGTAAAAAAGGATGGGACGGAATTCTGGACAGAACTTAGCATAACTCCGGTATTTAACAATAACGGAGATTTGGTAAATTTTATTGGGATTCAAAACGATGTTACTCAGCGTGTAAAGACTGATGAGGAGTTACGGCTTATCACCTCGCGTGTCAGTCAGCTTATTCAGAACCTTCCATCAGGAATATTACTCGAGGATCAAAACAGAAGAATTGTACTGGTTAACGATGAATTCAGGAAAATGTTTCATATTGATACACCGATTGAGGGTCTGATTGGTTTCGACTGTAGTCAATCTGCTGAATATTCCAAACATCTTTTTATTGATGAAATCGGATTTGTCAAAGGAATTGAAAAAGTTCTTAGTGATCGACAGGTTATTAAAAATGAAGAATTAAAATTAAAGGACGGCCGTGTTTTTGAAAGGGACTATATACCTATTTTTATTGATAACTTTTACAGCGGACATCTGTGGAACTATAGGGATATAACAACCAGAAAAATGCATGAAGATGAAATTTCGGAGCTTAAACACTTTTACGAGCAAACTTTGCAATATCTGCCAGGTGAAATTGCGGTTTTGGATACGGATTTCCATTACCGCTACCTTAATCCCGGTTATGTAGCTGATGATGAAGTAAGAAACCAACTTATTGGGAAATCGGATTTTGATTATTGTAATTTATTTGGCATAGATCAATCAGTTGCCCGTAATCGTTTAGCGAAACTCATTGAGGTAAAAGAGAAAAGTCAAACCATAAATTTTGAAGAACGGATTAATTTGAAAGATGGTTCAGGCAGGTGTTTTAAGAGGATTATTAGTCCGGTTTTTAATCATAAAGGCGAAATTTGCCAATTCCTAACTTACGGACTTGATATAAGTGAATTAAAAAACCTCGTTCGAAGTCTGGAATTTTCGAATAAATCTCTTTCTGAATTTGCGTATATCGCCTCGCATGATTTGCGTGAACCATTACGAAAAATCTCTGCTTTTGGCAGTTTATTAAAGAAATCTCTTATCTCCAAATTGAATGCGGATGAGGCGGAAAACCTTGAGTTTATGATTGACGGCGCAAAGAGAATGCAGAATATGGTAGATGATCTTCTCATATATTCAAGAGTAACATCGCAACCTAAGAAATTCGATAAAGTAGATCTTGACTCAGTCTTTGAAAATGTGATTAAATTTAATCTATCCGAGTCAATCAAAGAAAAAAACGCACAGGTAATAAAACAGAATTCACTGGGTATTATAAGAGGAGAAGAAACACATTTTCATCAGTTACTGCAAAATATAATTAGTAACAGCCTCAAATATTCGCGGAAGGATATTCCTCCAATCATTATTGTAAGTTCAACTGATGAGCAGGATGATATCATCCTCAGAATTGAAGATAACGGGATTGGTATTCCTGCCATTTACCATGAACAGATTTTTGAAATGTTTAAGCGCTTGCATAGTAAAGATGAATATTCCGGCAATGGTATTGGACTAGCTGTTTGTAAGAGAATAGTAGAAAACTATTCCGGAAAAATTGTCGTTGAATCAGAAGTTGGCAAAGGTTCCGCATTCATTATTACACTCCCGAAAGGTATGGCATAAATGAACGAGTCAGGGAAATATATTATTGCTTCTATTGAGGATGATCGCGGGGAACAAAAGCTTATTAAACTAATTTTTTCTTCCGTTTCTCCGGATATTAGGCTACTTATATTTAATGATGGTGAAGAGATTTTTCGTTATATTGAGAATAACAAGAATTCCGGAAAAATGATAGAAATTGATTTGATTTTGCTCGACCTGAACTTACCGAAAATGTCAGGATTTCAGATTCTCCGAAAACTAAAAGACGATCCAGGTCTCTGCTCAATACCGGTAATTATTTTAACAACCTCGGATAATAAGTCCGATATATTAAAAGCATATCAAAATGGAGCAAATGGATATATTTGTAAGCCTTCAGCAGTATCAGATTATGAAAGAACAGCAGATTCAGTGATTAATTATTGGTTACATACCTGTTCACATTAGGAAAATACAATGAGCAAGCAAACTACTATTCTTATTTGCGAAGATGATAAAAGTGATTTATTAATATTTAAAAAACACCTTGGTTCTGCTATCAAAGAATATGAAATTTTGGAGGCCACTAACGAGGAGAAGATAAAAGAATTCATTTCCGGCCGCAAAGACGATATTAAGATTATTTTTTTGGATTATTTTCTTCCGATGAGCACGGGTATAGAGTGGTTGAGAATGGTTTCCCAAACAAACTTTGCTCCTGTTGTAATGCTTACCGGACAAGGTGATGAGGAAACTGCTGTAGAAGCATTGAAAGAAGGCGCCTTCGATTATATTCCTAAACATAAATTACTCGATTATGATCTCAACAAACTTATACGGGATACAATATCGCGTTGGCAGGTTGAGAAGGAACGCGACCAGTTATTAGGTATTGCCGCACATGAGTTGCGAGGTCCGCTTGCAGTAATTCTTGGTTATGCAGAATTGCTGAATACTTACGATAATTTATCCCTAAGTCAAATAAAGTCGATTAATGAAATTATTTACGAGCGGTCTCAACACCTTGCGGAACTCATTGATAAACTACTCGATTTAAACCGTATTGAAAGAGGCAGAATTGAACTGAAAAAGGCTCCGCAAAACCTCAATAATTTTCTTCAAAAACTTATTCAGCAGTATAAAATAATCGCATCAAAAAAGAATATTTCTTTACACCTTTTGGAATCTGCTCCTGGGATAATTTGTAATTGTGATATTAAAAGGATAGAAGAGGTTGTAAGCAATATTGTGGACAATGCAATAAAATATTCTTTTCAGAATACATCCGTCGAGATAACTTTACGCTCTGATAATGAAAAAGCCATAATTGAAGTAAAAGATCAGGGAGAAGGTATTCAGCCCGATGAATTGGGTTTTCTCTTTGATATGTTCTCCAGTAAAAAGATTAGTACACAACCCACCGCCGGCGAAGCCTCTCACGGACTTGGTTTAGCAATTTGTAAAAAAATTATTGACCTTCATCAAGGTAATATTGAAGTTACAAGCACCCCAGGTAAGGGTTCTATATTTACTATTATTTTGCCATTATCATAATATCCTCTCTATACCGTTATTAACAATTATGCTTATTTAAATACCTCATCATTTCAATAAAAGTTAGACATTTTAACTCATAGAAATTATTTAAAATTCTGTTGAAACTTTAACAGAATAAAATCCCTTTAAATGCTTATACTTATTAAATCAAAATAACTTAAGGCAAAATCAAAGCAATTACGGAGCATATCCCTCCGCATAACAATTCTGCCATTATTATAATAATCATGCTTTATCAAATTGTTTTTGGTGGAGTGTTAAAAATTTTAAAGAATTTCAATTAATAGAATACAAATATTAATGGCATAAAAATTGAGAAAGTTGAGTAAATAAGAATTGAGAAAATAATGGTAAAACAAAAAGTTTTTTATT
>CAYTLQ010000243.1:0-12678 GCA_964438715.1 uncultured Ignavibacteriaceae bacterium | reverse complement strand
GATTCTAAAGGATTTGGCTTCGTCGAAATGCCGGGATTAAGTGAGGCACAAAAAGCAATTTCAGCCTTGAACACAAAAGATGTGAAAGGGAAAAAGCTTATTGTTAATGAAGCCAGACCTAAGTCGGACGGAAGTAACCGTAATGGTCGTGGTGGAAAAGGCGTCGGCGCTTTTCGTAGTGGCGGCAGTAAACGCTGGTAGTTTCTGATACATCTGCCGGGAATGATTTTTCCGGCAGATTCTACTTTACGATTCGTTATTAACGAAACTCAAGAATTGTTCCGGGCTGTATCTCTCTGTGCCAGAGAGTTACACTATCTAACTTCTTTCCGTTTAGTAAAACTTCTTTGAACTCTTTCTTTGTAACTTTTACATAGAATCTGTTTTGGGGACTGTTTAGATTACCTATATTAATATAATAGTCGCCAAATTGCGGGCGGGCAAGTTGATAAACATCTTTCCCTGTGGCAAGAGGATATATACCCATTCCCGCAAATACGACCCAGGAAGATAACATACCGTACTGTGCTTCTGCCGGATATCCATCTTTGATTGTTTTAAAGTTACCTGTTAAGAGAGAATGAATAGTTTCTCCTGATTCATGATATTTATTCGGAGTATAATTAAATAAAAGCGGGTAACCCAAATTATGCGGTGAAGCAAAGGAAAAATTATTTTCTTTAAAGAACATTTTGAGCTGTTGATAAAATTTCATGGTATCTTCCATAAGACCTAACAATGCTTCAATGTCCTGAGGAATAAAAAACATTTCGTTTTTCCTGTTGCCTGAAAAAAAATATTTCTTATTAATTTCAGCAAATGTACCATCCTTATTTTTTGGAAAAAGTCCATAACGCCTGCTGTCATACAAGTTTTTAAATGCCTTTGATCTGAATAAATATCGTTTGAATGTAATCTGGCTCTCAAAACGAAGGGTTATATTTGCTATCGCCCAATCTGAAAGGTTATATTCAAGCATTGTTGTAAAAGGGAATTGCACGGGAGACCCGATTGGCAAATATTGAGAATTGAAAAGCTCTTTAAGTCCCGGTCTCATTACCGACGAGATTGAATCTGCGGTTAGTTCAGCACCTTTAAGCATACCTTGATATGCTAATCCGGCGTCGAATGATTCCAATCCCTTTTTATAACTGTCTCCAATAACAATAGGTGCGGGATCCCCAATCATTTTCCAATGCTCTTCACCAAACATCTCCCATTTGGGTAACCAGCCGGATTCTTTGTATATCGAAGTGATAGTTTTCAGTATATCGGTTTGAATTTCCGGATATACCAATGTTAACAAAGGATGTAAAGTGCGGTATGTGTAAAATAATGGAAAAACTGTAAAACGGGTGTAACCTACCGCTTTGCCAATGGAATCGGAGCCGGAAACCGGATATTCTCCATTTACATCAGAAAAAACAGATGGGTGAATAAGTGAATGGTATAACGATGTATAAAATAATTTTTTTTGCTCTGTTGTTGCAGTTATTAGAATAATTCTTGACAGAACATCATTCCATTTCTTCTCGGTTAATATTCGGAGATCTTTTAATTCGCTCATACCTACTTCAGTGTTAAGATTGAGCAGAGCATTTTCCACCGAGACGAAGGATATTCCGACCCTAAGTACTAAACTTTTTTCCGTTGGCAAAAGAAGAATAGCGTGAAAGGATTTTTGTAAGGATTCAAAAGAATCACTACGAAATTTTTTCCCTTCAGTAACGATATAAAAATCCCTCATGGGTACTGAAGTTTTGAGACAAAAATAAACTTTCCGTTTTGACCGGAACCCGTCAATCTTTCCAAGGTTGCTCCAGCCGGTAATGACAGAATCGGATAATTTATTAATGCATCCACCGGTTACTCCGCTGAGATTTGTTGAAGCATCGAGGCGGAGATATATCTCTTTTTGAGCAGAAGTGAGCTGTATTAGTGCTGAGCGTTCCAGGGCAACAGCTTCAACTTTTACATTATCCGGTAGAAGGGTTACACCATAATAACCTGGTGAGGCCGACTCGTTGAAGTAATTTACTTTAGGTGCAGAAAGCAATTCATCCTTAGATCTGATGGGAAGTATGCTGAGATTTCCAAGAGCGGAATAGGAAGCACCGTTTAAGTGAAGTAATCCGAAACCTGAAATGTACTTCTGTCCTGCTTCATATCCGGAGGGAGCGGAGGAATTGTGCGGGCTAAGAGAAATCATGCCCCATGGAGCAACCGCTCCGGGGAATGTGTTTCCTCTTCCCTTGGTACCTATAAACGGATCGACATATCGAACTACCGGTTCCTGTGCATTAACACATAATTGTATAAAGAAAATTAATATATAAACAATCAGATATTTCTGAAGAGAATAGAATTTTCGCTGATGATCATTTACCAATAAATCTTTCATAACTCATCTATGAGACCTATACTACTTTTTGTTACAGAATTAAAAAATTCTTTCCACTCTTTATCAAAGAATATGCTAACCCGGGCGCTGATTATTGCAAGTTGGTTTTCTGCCTGACGAATCTTGTTTAAGGTATTTTGACCGGGTTTGATAGGATTACTGGATAGATAATAATTTGCGGAATTGATATATGCCATTAAAACCGATGAGTCGTCAAAAATGCCCTGAACTTCTTTTTCGAATATTAAATTTTGAAGCGTTTTGATTGAATCAATAAGCTCATTTGATTTTCTGATAAGATAAACTGCAACAGAATCTGTTTTTCCCTCAAGGCGTTTTTGCAATAAATCAATTGAATTTTTTGCTTTGGCGAGCTTCTCGGATTGCAGAGAGGTCTTTTCTACTGTGTTATAGAAATCTAAAATTGCTTTTTCCTGAGCGATCAAATCATCATCGGTGTATAAAGCTCTCGGGTCTTTTTTTACTGTTATTGTTGTGGAGTCTTTTAATCCGTTAAATGTGAGAATAATATTATACAAACCCGGGGTAACTGATGCTCCTCCTGGCTCAGTCTTACTTTCTTTACGCAACTCCCTTGAAGGCCAGTAGATGCCTTTCCTCGTCAGATTCCAGCTTATTCTGTTAAAGCCGTTTTTCACTTTGTGAGTAAAAGTTCTTATAATCTCACCTTTACTATTTTTTATTTCAACCTTTACTGTATCATTTGGTTTTCCACCATCAGTGTTTTTCATTGAGGTATCGAGATTTGCAATGAAATTAATTATCCCGCCAGAAATGGGATTTTTCCCAAAATACTCTGCGGCTCCATGAAACGGAGTACCGGGATTGAGCCATTTGTAATGAAGCAGATATGCATCGGGTGAGGGAAAAACATGCAGAGGGAAAGATAATAAATCGATACCCTTTTTTGCGATATCTCTTAAAGGTGAATAATCATCGAGTACATAAGCGGAGCGTCCGAATGTACCTATTACTAAATCAGTTTCTCTTTTTTGTTCTGTTATACACATTGTTGATACAGTGGGGAATCCATTAGTCCACTTAAACCAGTCCTTACCATAGTTGAGTGAAATATAAAGTCCGAATTCTGTTCCCAGAAAAAGGAGTGAGGGTTCCTTACTATCTTGTACGATTGTCAGTGCATAACCAAAGATACTATCTTCCTTTGAAACGATACTTTTCCAGGTAGCACCGAAATCGGTGGTATGGTAAACATAGACATTCCAGTCATCTCTTCTGTGATTATCAAATACTGCGAAAGCTTCACCGGCTCTGTGATAAGAAGCGTGAATGTGAGGTACCCATGTGGCGGGTGGAACACCTTTAACATTTTTTATTGTGTTTGTCCAGGTTTTGCCTGCATCAGTTGTTACCTGAATATTACCATCATCAGTTCCAACCCAAATTACACCTTGTTTTAATGGGCTGGGCTCAATGGTTATGATAGTTGTATGATTTTCTGCACCGGTTACATCGTAAGTTAACCCACCGGACTCCATTTGCTTTTGTTTTGTCGTATCATTTGTTGTTAAATCAGGAGAGATAATTTCCCATGATTGTCCTTTATCAACAGATTTATGTAAAAACTGGCTTCCGTAATACACGACATTTTTATCAAAAGGATCTGTGGCAATTCCGGCATTCCAATTAAACCGAAGTTTTATACCCTCCGGATGAACAGGCATTATGTATTCGGTTTCACCGGTAAGTTCATCAAAACGATATAAATTTCCACCTTGTGACATGGAATAACCAAATCGGTTATTTTGAGGATCAGGTCTGACATCAAAACCATCACCGAAGCTAACCATCTGCCATGCGGAATTTGGAATTCCCGATGAAAGAAATGACTCGTTTGGACCTTTCCATGAACCATTATCCTGCATCCCACCATAAACATTATACGGGAAATTGTCATCTACGGCAATATGATAAAACTGCGCAACAGGAAGATTTTCTACAAATCGCCAGGTAACTCCGCGATCGTATGAAATCGCTAATCCGCCGTCATTGCCGTCAATTATAAAGTTAGGATTATCCGGATGTATATACCATGCGTGATGATCGGGGTGAATATTATCACCCCAAGAAATAAGCCTGTTAAACGACTTCCCTCCATCTTCGCTAACCGTAACATTCGAATGTATATGATAAACCCTGTTTTCATTCATTGGATCAACATAAAGTTCCGCATAATAAAATGGCCTGTCAGAAATATTCTGATCAGTTGTTTTTGCCCAGGTAAAGCCTCCATTTGTCGAGCGGTAAAGGGCGGTTTTTTTTGATTCAATAAGCGCATAGATAATTTTGGGATTACTTTTAGCGAATGCAAGTCCAGCCCTTCCAATTTCACCCGATGGTAATCCCTCATCAGGGCCGAGTTTTTTCCAGGTACTGCCACCATCATAAGTTATGTAGATACCCGAACTTTTACCACCGGAGCGGAAAAACCAAGGTTCACGGCGATATTCCCACATTGAAACAAGTAGTTTTTCGGGATTTGACGGATCCATAACCAGCTCCGCAGCTCCGGTCCGTTCATCAACAAAGAGTATATTAAACCATGATATACCTCCATCAGTTGATTTATAAACTCCGCGCTCTTTACTATCACCAAAAGCACTGCCTAATGCCGCAACATATATTGTATTCCTGTCCAGCGGACTGATGATAACACGATGAATATTTCTTGTATTTTCCAATCCAAGATGCTTCCATGTCTTACCGCCATCGATGCTTTTGTAAATACCATTCCCGCTGGTTTGACTGTTTCTGGGATTTCCTTCACCTGTGCCAACCCATATTACATCGGGGACTCTTTGATCGATTGCGATTGCGCCAATGGAAGCCACTGGCTGAGAATCAAAAATCGGGCTCCAGTCAGTTCCGCCATTTTCCGATTTCCAGAGGCCACCGGAGGCGGTGCCCACATAAATTATTTCCTTTTTCTCTTTTACAACATCAATTGCGGTAACCCGCCCGCTCATACCTGCCGGTCCTATTGAACGAGCCTGTAAACCATGGAGCAGTTTAAGATCGGGTTTTTGAGCGGTTACCGTATTTTGAAAAGTAATAAAAAGAAACAGTATTCCAATTGTTTTTATGAAGGACATTGCGACGCCTTATAGTTTTAGTGTGATTCTCTAAAATAAATACTTTTTTTGAATATTATGAGTAGTTGGAAATTGAAGAAGGACAAAACGGAAAGTTACTATGTTTTTAAAGTCATTTACTACGCGGCAAATAGAAATAAAAACGACTGCCTTTACCGGGCTCAGATTCAACCGCAATAATACCATTATTTTTTTCGATAAATTCTTTGCATAGTCCTAACCCTAGACCTGTTCCTTTTTCACCTTTAGTTCCTTTCATGCCCTTAATCCCAATGGTTTTAAACAGGTTGTTTTTAATATTTTCATCCATGCCGATGCCTGTATCCTGAACGGAAAGGCATATCTTATCTCCAATAACTTCGCCAGAAAGCTCTATAGTATCACCTTTTTCGCAGAATTTTACAGCATTATTTACAAGATTCCGGATAACAATATCAATCATGTGTTCATCAGCCCACGCAGTTAAATCGGGAGGAACATTATTAATAATTTTTATACCTTTCTGCTCAGTTGAAGATTCATAGAGTCTGCAACTTTTTTCTGAAAGTTCATAAAGAGAAACAGTCCCGGGGTTATTTTCAAGTTTTCCGGTTTGAGACATAGCATAATGCAGGAGGTTTTCGAGAAGCTCATAAGTCATTTTAGAAGTGTTTTCCAGGGCGGTAATAAATTCTAGTTTCGTGGCATCGTCCAGCTCACCGTAATCCTGACGGAGAAACGCAGAATAATTAATTAAAGCATTGAATGGACTCTTTAAATCATGAGCAATAATAGAAAACAGTTTATCTTTTGCCTGATTACTTGTCATTAATTCTTCGTTCTTAATTGAAAGCTGTTGTTGTTGTCCTTCAATAAGAGCATTTTTTTCTTCAAGAAGGATATTGATAATTTTTCTTTTTCTTCCTGTCAAGTAAAGAATTGCTGAAAGTCCGAACAAGAAGGCTATAATAATAACTGTCACAATCAGATATAGTCTTTGTCTCTCGTTTTCTAAGGTTTTTGCCTGCAAATCAAGATCGAATTTCTGACGCTCGTAACTGATTTTCAACTCATCAAGGCGTTTGGAAATTCTTTCATTTTCAATTTTATAATTGTATTCCTCATATTTTTTTTCAGCTTCATAAGCGCTTTTAAAGTCGTGGAGATTTGCATAAGCTGTCCCGATGTTTTTATACGCATCCCTGAGGAGTAACAGGATACTTTGATTGGTAGCAATTTCAATGCACTTTTTGTAATGCACGATGGCATTAGAATAATTATGTTCTGCCAGTGCTATATCACCGAGGTATTTATTTGCTTCAGATACCCGCATTTTAATGTCTTTTTTTTCGGCGGTTTCCAGTATCCTCTCAAAATATTTTTTTGCGAGATCGTAATTTCTCAGGCTTATGTTTAATTCACCAATGCCCTTAAGGCTCAATAATATTCCGCCTATGTAATTAACGGCAGTATATTCTTTCAGGGCCATGTTATAGTAATGTCTTGATGAATCAGGTAATGAATTTTTATATGCGTTCCCAATACAGGTGTAAGCATAAGCAGTAACCTCACGGTTACCTGCCGGAATTGTATAGCTGAGAGATTCACGGAAAAAGTCTAGAGCCTTCGATGTTCGCTCAGTTTCAAGATACACTAACCCTATATTACAAAGAGCCCTGCCGATGCCGTCAATGTGATTGAGATTTTTGAGAATTCTGAGAGCAGGGAGATAGAAACTGAGAGCCTGCTCGTAGGATGCCCAATTATAATAAATAGTGCCAATATTATTATAAGTATAGGCGAGGTCGATATTTTCAGGGAGATTTTTACGGATTTCCAGTGAGCGCTTAAAATAAACTAATGCAGTATCGAACTGAGACATATTCCAATATGCAAGGCCAATATTATGAATTGACGAGGCTAATTTTGCGGAATCGGTTGTTTGTTTACGCAGCTCAAGGGCTTTTTGAAACTGATCGATAGCTAATAAATGCTTTTGCTGACGATAATATGCCCGTCCGGTTTCATGAATGAAATCAGATTGTAATTCAATGTTATTGATTTTTATACTTGAAGAAAGCCCCTCTTTGAAAACTGCTATAGCCTCATCATGCTTGTCGCTGAAATTAAAGTATCTTCCCTTGAAGAAAAGGGCTTTTAATCTTCCAAATTCATAACCGCTTTTTACGGAAAGATTGTATAAAGAATCAGATAATTTTCTTATGAGAAGAGTATCTTCAGTTACTATTTGATTAAGTTCATTTATTAAATTATCTGCCTTTAGATGAAATTCCGTTTCTTCGGTATTCTTACAACCGTAGAAAAAGAACACTGAGACAATTACCGAGAGAAATAAAATTTTCCACGGATTTTTCTTAAGTCCGAAGAAATTGAACGGTTCCATTGATTGTTAGGTTTACTTTAAAGTAATCTTCTTGAAAATGGGTTTAATTATATTTTGTATCATCGAAACTTATTGAAAGTTATTTAATAAATTAGCTAAAATAAGTGACATTAATTCTATACCTGCCTTACTCAATTTACCTAACCAGATTTTATTAAAATTATTTAGTGGGTGACAGAAGTCACAATAATATTCAATTTTTTTATTCGCACTGAATAAGTGATATTTCGTTAGTAAACAAAAGCAAATTTGATTAATATGAAAAATTCTCTATCCATTAAGACGGTCGCTGACGAGTTCTTCTCTTTAAGTACTATTGCGATAACTGGACTCTCCCGCAGAAAAAAAGATGCCGCAGAAGCTATTTACAATGTTCTTCGCAGGAGTGGTTACAATCTTATCCCGGTTCATCATCATGCAGATGAATGGCATGGCGTACGATGCTTTAACAGACTAAAAGATATTCCCGGAGGAGTTGAGGGCGTTATAATTATAAACAAACCGGAAATAACTTTTTCAATTTGCCGCGATGCAGTATCTGCCGGAGTAAAATATGTTTGGATGCACCGTTCTTTCGGAAATAGCGTATCGGAAGATGCTGTGAATTATTGCAGAATAAATGGTTTAAAGGTAATCGACGGTGGTTGTCCGTTAATGTTTATAAAGAATGCAGATTTTGGTCACAGATGTCTGAAACACATTTTTACATGGTTTGGGAGAGTCCCGAAAAAAATAGAAATAATAATGTAAATGCGGAGAAAAATCATGAATCAAATTGTAAGTAAAAGTAATTATCTCCGCAATTGAAAATTACTTTTTCATTCGAATAAACATCATTACTTATTATGATTGAATAATTAATAATTCTTCTTCAAAGCTTTTTTACAAATAATTAGCCAGACAAACATTTTACTAAATCATCTTTCTAAATGCTTTATTTCAGAATAGTGAGTTTTTTTACGATAACTTTCCCATCAGCAAGTAACCTATAAAAATAAACGCCACTAACCAGATTTTCTGCATCTATAATAACAGCATGTTTACCGGCCTGAAGATTGCCATTAACTAATGTCCTGACAATCTGACCGGTTTGGTCGTAAAGTTCTAATTTTACGAAAGTGTCCGCAGGAATGCTGAAATCAATTCTTGAATGAGGATTAAATGGGTTAGGATAATTTTGTGCGAGCTCAAAAGAAAAAATTTCATCAGTCCCGGAGACGGTAAGAATCTCAGAGAATTCTTCTTCGCCGGAGACTGATACACTTTTGAGACGGTAATAAAACTTTTTGCCTGTAGAAAAGTCGGGAGCGTCGGTAAATGTGTAATAATGATGCTCTGAAGTTGTTCCTGCACCTTTCACAATTCCAACTGTGTTAAATATTCCATTTTTCTCGTCCGCTCTTTGAATTTCAAACCTATGATTGTTTAGTTCAGTTGCAGTCTGCCAGTTCAGCAGTACTTTATTATTATTTACGACAGCAGTGAAGGTAGTTATTTCTACCGGAATGGGATTTGAAGAACCACCGGAATAACAAGAAATTATTCCGTTTTTTACACCTACCACAAACTCGTCATATCCGTTTGCATCAATATCCTGAAGTTTTATAACCCTCTCAACTGAATTTTCAACAGGACTGCCAAAATTATATTGTTGAATCACATTGCCATTAGCGCCGTTGAGAACAAAGAGATTGCTATTATTTGTTCCTGCTCCAATTTCTTTTATGCCATCGTTAGTATAATCATCCAATTCATATACTCCGAAAACATAACTTGCATCGAGTGCATTCGACCAGATAGTTGCACCATTTTGCGAATCCAACCTGAATACACCTTCTTTACCACTGAAAATAAGATCTGCGAAATGGTTGTTATTAAGATCAGAAATTTGATGAATGGTAGAAAATGTAGCATAGAGCGGATAATGTGTTTGCCATACTACAGCGCCATTACTGCCGCTAATACCAAGCATATTAACATTCATACCTCCGGTAAATGCGGCGATGTCAGCCTGCCCATCGTTATTAATATCAGGAATCTGGCGAAGGCTCCATATTACATCAGGTACACTAATACTCCAAAGTTCCTGTCCAAAGTCATTAAAACGATTTAATTTATAAGGTCCGCCATTACTCAGATCAACACAAATGGCGCCGCCATTTGGCATAGAAGTAATGTCGAATGTAAATGATGCCTGCTGAATGCTGGTAAAGAGAACAGACCCGTTGATACCGTTAAGGCAAATAACGCTATGTCTTCCACCTGTTCCTGATCCGCTTGCAGAAACCAATAAATCAGCGATACCATCGGCATTAAAATCCTTATCTGAGCGTAAACCATTAATATCACCGTCATCATAGCTTACTGAGTCACCATAAGCCCAAATTGTCTTGCCTGTTCTGCCTGAGATAGTATAAACAAATTCATTTCCTCCGCCACAGCCAAAAACTACATCTTGTATCCCATCGCCATCAATATCACTGCGCACCTGTAATGCATCCTCAAACATTACCGCTCCGGTATTATTATTGTTGTAGCCAGTATTAAATTGCCAGATATAATCGCCGGTACCGGATGCGTTTCCGTTATAACAAAGTACAAGGTAATTTCTGGCGGCAACAATTATATCCTGTACTCCATCACCATTTACATCCTGAATAGGTTTCATACTCATTGGTTTATAATCCTGTATGTATGCATAAGGATTATCAGGAACAGTTGCCTCCCAAAGTACATTACCCAGACCCGCAGAACCAAGTACACCCGTTCCGGAAAGATTTACTTTGAAAGGAATAATTGGTTGAAGGTTTGTCTCGATTTCTAATGAATCCTGAAACACTCCAACGGAACCGGGCCTAAACCATATTTTAAAGGCAACAGTGTTTTGTGAATCAATAATAACCGGAAAACTTCTAACAAGAGAATCAGCAAAAAATGCAGTAGTGGAAGAATTTATTGAATAAATAATGAGAGGACTGCTTCCCTGATTTGAAATATTGAGGTACCAGCCGTTTGTTGAATGAACTCTGCGCGAACCGAAATTAAACACATTTTGTTCCAGTTGAAGATGAGGACCATCATAGATGCCTTTACCGTAAAGTCGTATAGTTTTATTCGGGGTTCCTGCATCATTAGAAATAATAGTAAGCAGAGCTGAATCCTGACCGTAATTGGAGGGGGCAAACTTAATGTTGTAACTTTTCTGGCTACCGGGTGAAATTGTATCGATGTTGAAAGGAAGCAAAAGGGAAAATTCCGGATTTGAAAAATTCATTTGTGAGATGATGAGATTAGCCGTTCCGATATTACTGATAGTTAAACTTAATACTGAGTCAGCGCCTATTTTTACATTGCCGAAATTCAGCAGATTAGTTGATGAGGTGATAACAGGGTTACCTCCGCCGGTGATTTCGTATTTATATAGAGTTTTATAAACAAAACTTGAACCGCCGATTCGTTCAGCAACAAGCCAGAGATGAGTTCCATCCCAGTGAAGAGCTTTCGGATTACATTGACCGTCAGGATCGGGGACGGGAAAGGAAAAAATTGTATCGCCGACAGAGTGACTGTATGCATAAATTCGTTCCACTTCACCAGAGTACTGATTTTCATTAACATAAAAAATCGTATCGCCCTTTGAAGCTATTCCCAGAACCTGTCTGCCTCGAAGAGGAATGGTATCGACAACGGATTTTGAATTAATATCAATTGCGAATGCATAACCATTTGGATAGCTAACAAAATCGGGTGAAAAAACAGTGTACCACAGTTTATTACCATCGATTGCAAGATCGCCAATGCCAATCGTTGGACTTCCTGCAGTAGGAGGTGTTTGAAAGCTGTCAACCATAACTCCCGCTTCAGTTGCTTTGTAAATCCTACAGCCGGTAGCGCGATATCCTTCAGCGATCCAGAAATGTGTGCCGTCCCACGCAATTCCATGATTTGAGTGTATAGGAGAAATTATGCTGTCAACAATGCTTCCGGATTGCGTTGCTTTGTAAATTCTTGCAAATGCACTGGTGTTAGGGGTATAATCAGTCGCCAGATACAGGTACCCATCCTTCCTGGTAATTCCCCATATATAATCATAATAAGTATATCGGGGAAGAGGATATGAAGCAACCAAAGTCTGGGTAAGTACATTAATTGTTAATCCCAGAAAAACAAAAGAAAAAAGTGCGATTGGTCTCATAGTAACGATCCGGCTTTTTATACGAAAAATCTCGAAAGAGAAAATTAATCAAAAGGTGAATAATAACAGATATGAAACTGTAAGGGTAAGAGGTAATTTGCGGTTGCAAGTGAAAATGCAACCGCAAACTATAATAATCAGTTTAAGCCGGTACTTCAGCTTTTTGAAGATGTTGAATAAAATCAGTTGCACTAAGTGCGGCTATTGTACCGTCAGCAACTGCAGTTGTAACCTGTCGATATTTTTTCGCAACCGAATCGCCTGCGGCAAAAACGCCTTCGATATTAGTTTTCATTTCGGGAGAAACAATAATTTCACCGTTTTTATTTAGTTCAAGCAGTCCCTGAAATTTTTCGGTATTTGGGACATAACCAATAAACACAAAAACGCCATCGATCTCCTTAATGAATTCCTCACCGGTTTTTCGATTGAGAATTTTTACTGCACGGAGTTTTTCATCA
Organism: uncultured Ignavibacteriaceae bacterium; assembly: GCA_964438715.1. Taxonomy (GTDB): domain Bacteria; phylum Bacteroidota; class Ignavibacteria; order Ignavibacteriales; family Ignavibacteriaceae; genus CAYTLQ01. The sequence goes on along the minus strand of CAYTLQ010000243.1, from coordinate 104 downwards.
CCAATAAACTCAGATATAACAGATTCCATTATAAAACTAATTTTGGGATTCTGTCGTGCTTCATCAATATAGTGGCTGAGCGCCTGAAAATGATCAAACTGATG